>CANLAQ010000013.1 GCA_947488235.1 Flavobacteriales bacterium
GCCATTGCAACTATTTTAACCATGGTGAAGAAATTGGAAGGGTAAAAACCCAAGGTCGCTCTCGCTTTAAAAATGGAAATGAGAATGAAGAAAAAAGCAGAGATCCTAACTTCGCTTTCGCTCTGTTTCTCACTCTGCTTTTAGTACCCGAGGCCGGAATCGAACCGGCACACCCGAAAGTACAGGATTTTGAATCCAGCGCGTCTACCAGTTCCGCCACTCGGGCGCTTTGTTAAAAGCGTGGGCAAATATACGGCTTTATTTAAAATAAATCAACTTAAGATTTCTAGGGATTCAGGGTGAAACGACATCTGAAAAGAAGAAGAGCTTATGAATTCCCCGTCTGTTTCTGCAAAAATATCTCCGGATAAAGAAGAAATTAATACCTCATCGGTAGACTTATAAGATATTTCAGGGTGAACAATTCTCTTACCACGCCACAATTTAGGGAGGTGGCGCAAATAATCGAAAATGGAAACATCACCCAAGATAACCAAGCCAAATTCTCGTGCTTTTGGATCTGTTCCGGGAGAAATAATGAGCCCTTTTCCAAAAACAGGACCGTTACATACGGCAATCATAAAATATTTCTGGGTCGAAGTTATCCCATTATAACTCATAGATAATTTAGGGTTTTTATATTTTAGAAAGGTGAGGATTATGGCAATAAAATAGGAGAATCCTGAGCCAAATCTATTTCTTAGAGCATTCAATTCTTTAACAACACTGCCACCAAATCCAATATCTGCAATGTTAATAAAATAACGCCTGCACTCCTTTGTCTGCAAGCAAGCAATTGAGACATCAACTCCTTTTTGAATAAACAACTGTGAGGGAGTTAGAGCTAATAGATTAGACCCTTTAAAATTTCTATAAAAATCATTCCCCGTTCCACCCGGAAGGATGAATAATTTTGGATTTTTACCAGAAGTAGCACACAAACCATTAACTACCTCATTAATAGTGCCGTCACCTCCAATCAATAAAATTAGCTCAGCAGTTCCCTTGGCTTGATGGGCCAATTGCGAAGCATGGTTGGGATATTCTGTTTTAAAATGAATGAACTCAATGTGCAAATCTAGCTTGCATGCATTGATGAATGCCGCATGACTTTTAGATAATTTTCTGGTTGAATTATGGATGCAAAATACTTTCATCATCCTTCAAATGTACTTATTCGAGGGTTAAAAAAGTTAGATTTATCTTTGAATAAACAAAGAACTATACTGCTGAATCGTTTTTCCTTCGATTGATTTAGCAGTAATGAAATAAAGATACTGACCTGATGGGGCATCTGACCCATTCATTTGCTTACCGTCCCATTGAAAGGAAGATTCGGTCGATTGGTAAATAATTTTATTCTCTCTATTTAAAACTACAATACTAAAGTCTGTCCAATCAACTGATTTAGGCAAAGACAAATAATCATTATTTCCATCTCCATTTGGAGTGAAGATATTAACGAGTTCTAATTTATCCGCCGAAGCTTCAATTGAAGCAATATTTGGCTCTGAAATTGGAGCAATTTGCTGATCAATTTTACCGGTTGATACAGATGGATTAACAGGATTCACTTGTTCCAAAAGACTGTTGTTTACTTTAGGTTCTATTGGAGCAACCTGATCGTTATCAGATGGATTATTATGTAGATCTTGTAAAATATCTAGAGGGGAATCTAAATCTAAAATGGAATTGACAATTGGTGCTTCAAAAAGAGGTAATAATTGCTGATGATTCTGTACTCCATCTAGTTTTTCATCGACTAAATGCGGTGCATTCGGCTCAATAGGACTTTGTTTAATCTCCTTTGAGTTGGATTTAGGCGCAAGCTCTTTTTTCGCAACATCTTTAGATGGAAGTATCAAATAAACACCTGCAGCCAAAGTAACAGCGGCTACACTTAGTCCTAATTTTGCGGCTAAACTCAAGCCTGTTTTAACACTTGCTACTCCTATAGACGAAGAAATGGAAGTCCATACTTCTGGTCCAACAGGAACCTCTAATTGCGAGAGTTTTTCCTTAAACAGGTCCTTAATAATGTCTTTTTCTTCCATTTTATCTTACTTCTATTCTATCTCTTAAATATGCTCTAGCTCTCAAATACTGAGATTTCGAGGTGTTTTCACTTATTCCAAGTGTATCGGCAATTTCTTTATGGGAATACCCTTCAATTGCAAATAAATTAAACACTACTTTATATCCTTCAGGCATCGCATTTACTAATTTTAATAAATCATCCGCCATTAATGTTTCAACTGTAAATTCTTTATTTTCTAACTTATATTCAACATCTCCTAATTGCACATCGGTCTGAAATTTTAAATCCTTTCGAAGTTGATCTAAACAAGTGTTTACCATAACCCTTCGGATCCAACCTTCCAAAACTCCTTCATTTTTAAAGTCTCCTAATTTTAGAAAAACTTTAATCATTCCGTCTTGCAAAACATCTTTAGCTGCCTCTTCTCTTTTCATGTAGCGCAAACATACCGCATACATCTTGGGAGCAAATCTTTCAAATAACGCTTTTTGGGCCTTGGAGTTTCCTTTCAAGCATTCCGAAACCAACTTAAAGTCATCCATGTCCAATCGTTTAGACTTTTCTTATTATTAAAAGGTTGCACCTCTAAGCACAAATTACTTTGATTTAGGTAATTTAGCATTGTAAAATAAAGCTTTTTATGCGAAATATTTCTGGTTTCTTCGTTTTTATCCTTTTTCAAATGTTCTATTTGAATGCTGCTTTTGGGCAAATTCAATACAATTTTGGACATTGGCATGCTGAATTAGCGCTTAATGATCGGCTAAATTTACCCTTTGATCTTCAGGTTATCGAACAAAAAGGAAACTTTCCTTTATTAATAATTTGTAATGGGGAAGAAAGAATTACCCTCACCGGAAAAAAAGGTAAAGAGGGGGAAATTAATTATTCATTTCCAATCATTGAAAGCGAATTAAAGGTGAGATTTGCAGAAAATGGAAAAGAACTTAAGGGTACCTGGATCAATTATAACAAAAGTAAAATTCAACCCTTTGCGTTTTCAGCCTATGCATCAGAGGAATCCAGATTTTTAACACAGGAACAACCCAAAATAGACTTTACCGGACGATGGGAGGTGATTTTTGAGAATGGCAAAGAAGCGGCAATAGGTGTATTTAAACAAGTTGGTAAGGAAGTCACCGGGACCTTCTTAAGCGAAACTGGAGATTATAGATATTTGGCAGGGAATGTAGATGCAAATAACACCCTCTTCCTTTCCACCTTTGACGGTGTACATGCGTATCAATTTGTTGCGAATATTTATTCTCGTGATTCTATTGAGGGTATTTTTTACAGTGGCGCTAGCTATAATACGGTATGGAAAGGCCGAAGAAATGATACTGCTCAATTGACAGACCCAGACTCTTTAAGTGAAATGAAAACGCATGGGGCTTTAACTTTTGATGCTAAAACTTTGAACGGTAAAGACTTTCATTTTAAAGCAGAAGAAAATCATCCAACCATTATTCAAATTATGGGGACTTGGTGTCCCAATTGTATGGACGAAATGAATTACTTCAAAGAAATATATCCGAAATACAAACAAAATGGGGTAGAGATTATAGCCGTTTCTTTTGAAATTGGGACCCATACGAAAGATCAATTAAAAAGACTTAAACAATTTAAAAAAAGAGCCGGGGTTCCCTATAAAGTTCTTTTAGGTGGGTCCTCTACTAATAAAGGAGAAGCAGCGCAAGTATTTAAAGATTTAAGCAGGGTAATGGGCTTTCCAACCACAATTTTCATTGATGAAAAAGGCCATGTTGTTAAAGTTCATACTGGATTTAGCGGACCTGGAACAGGAATAGAATTTTTAAAATTTAAAGAAGAAACTGAACAATTACTCAACAAAATATCAGGTTTACAAAGCCCCGTAATATTTGATTGAGGTTCAAAGGTCAAATTTCTCTACTTTTACATAAAAAACAGCATGCTAGCATCAATGACCGGATTTGGAAAAAGCAATGGAGTCTTCCAATCTAAAAAAGTTTCTGTTGAAATTCGATCTCTAAACAGTAAGGGCTTAGATTTAAATGTGAAATTGAGTTCAAGTTATAAAGATGCGGAAACGGATATTCGTAAAATAGTAGCTGAAAGTTTGGACAGAGGAAAAATTGATGTCGGGATTTTTATTGAAAGCACGAACACTGCAAACAAAAACAAAATAAATCATGAACTGGCAAAAAGCTATTACCATGAATTAAAACAACTCAACGAATCTTGGGGAGAAGAGGTAAAAGACTACTTGTCACTTGTTCTAAAAATGCCCGAAGTCTTAAGTCAAGAGTCTGAAGAGATATCAGAAGCAGAAAAAGAATTCTTAATTGCACTTGTTAAAAGTTGTTGTAAGAATATTTGTGATTTTAGAGCGCAAGAAGGTGAGGCATTAAAACAAGAGTTTGAAAAATTAATCTTTGGCCTTAAAGATATGCTGGAACAAATCGGAACATTCGAACACGATCGTGTTACAGCAATTCGAGAAAGAATGAATAAAGCTTTGAAAGAATTAGATACTGCTGCTGTAGATCAGAATCGTTTGGAGCAAGAAATGATTTTTTATATTGAAAAATTAGACATTAGCGAGGAGAAAATGAGGTTGGGGAATCACCTAGATTATTTTTTAGAAACGATGGTAATTGAAAGAACAGGTAAAAAATTAGGATTCATTGCACAAGAAATTGGACGAGAGATCAATACTTTGGGAAGTAAAAGTAACCATGCACAAATGCAAAAAATTGTGGTGGATATGAAAGATAGTTTAGAAAAAATCAAAGAACAAGTATTAAATACGCTTTAAAATGTCAGCAATAACCGGGAAATGTATCATAGTTTCCGCACCTTCCGGTGCAGGTAAAACCACCATCGTTAAAGCGCTTTTGGCTTCTTTTTCTCAATTATCTTTTTCAATCTCTGCGTGTAGTCGCGCGGCAAGACCCAATGAACTAGATGGGAAAGATTACCACTTCTTAAGTTTAGAAAAATTTCAGCAAACCATTCAGGAAGATGGATTTGTAGAATGGGAAGAGGTTTACACCAATGCTTATTATGGCACCCTTAAAAGTGAAATAGAGCGCATATGGAGTCAAGGTAAAATAGTCATCTTTGATGTTGATGTGATTGGTGGGCTTAACTTAAAAAAATTCTTTGGCACAAATGCCTTATCTGTATTCATTCAGCCGCCAAATGAAAAAGCTTTAGAGGAGCGGCTGCGTTATCGAAATACAGAAGCAGAAGAGAAAATACAGCAGCGCTTGCAAAAATCAAAAGTTGAATTGGATCGTGCTAATGAATTTGATGTGGTATTGGTGAATGATGTACTTCCAACTACCATTGAGCAAGCAGAAAAAATTGTAACAAATTTCATGAATCAATGAAAATAGGACTTTATTTTGGGACCTATAATCCTATACATGTTGGACATCTAGTTATTGCTAATTATTTAGCGGAATTTACCGATTTAGATCAAGTTTGGATGGTCGTTACCCCACACAATCCACTTAAAGATAAAGCTACCCTACTTTCAGATTTTCACCGCTTGGCACTTGTGAAAGAAGCTATCATTGATAACCCAAAACTGAAAGCAAGTGATATTGAATTTCATCTGCCAAAACCTAGTTATACGGTAACTACACTCACCTATTTATTAGAACAATTCCCACAACATGAATTTGCTTTGATCATGGGAGAAGATAATCTACGGACTTTTCACAAATGGTTTAATCATGAAGTCATTTTGGCTAAACATCAAATATATGTTTATCCCCGTGCCTTAACGATTCAAGAGGAAATAGAAGTAAAACAAATGGGTGAAAACGCTACACATGATTATAAAAATCATCCGAACATTACCTTCTGTAATGACGCCCCTGTAATGAAAGTTTCTTCGAGTTTTATCAGACAAGCCATTAAAGAGGGGAAAGATGTGCGTTATTTATTGACGGAGCCTGTACATCAGTACATTGAAGAAATGCACTTCTATAAAAATTAGTTTTTCACTATTTTTAAGACAGAACTGGAGGAGCTAAATAAATAATCTACATAATCAATATGTAAAAAATAAACTCCAGAGGCATAAGGGAGTTCTAATTGCAAAACACTTTCGTTTTTTACAGTTCCAGAAAGAAGTTTTTTTCCTTGACAATCCAATATTGAGTAAGTGAAATCCTGAATAAAATCATTTGGTGTTCTGAGTGTAATTACATTATTGGAAGGATTTGGATAAAGTTTAAACATTTCATCGCCAGACGGGACATTAAATAAATTTTGATCGAAATGAAATAAAAATAAGCCATTGTTCCGATCAGAAACCACAATGCGTTCGCTTTCATAAAGGGCATAAATCCCCCAAGCACCCCACATGGTAAAATTAGTAGCATCAACTTCTGTATAGGTATCATAAACTCCTATTTCAATGGGATCGGTTTTTCTCAAATCAAAAATTCGCAAGCCATCATTATAATAGGCAATAAACGCGAAGTTGTCATTGATTTGAAGGTTATGAGCCGTTTTTATACTTGGGTAATCTGAAGTGCTGAAAAAAGCCTGTGGCGTGAATTGATAGGTAGGGCTAACTTTAAATTTTTTCACAGCAAGACCCATATTCTCATCAGTGAAAACATAAGTGGTTTTATCAGGAGACAGCCAACCTTGATGATTGTACCCTTGCTGCTGATAAAAGGGATAAGTGCTTATAAAATTGGGGTTGGAAGTGTTCGAGAAATCATAGACTCTTAATCCATCGTAACCACAATTTAAAATAGCAATGTTTTGATCCACATAGATATCGTGAACCTCATTTAGGTCTTGGGGACCTTCCCAAAGTAGCACCGGAGCAATTGGATTGGTCAAAGAAAACACGCGTAAGGGAACCATTGGCAAATCTATACCATTGACAATTGGCGTTAAATTACATAAATAGAGTTTTGCATTCGCTTGATCAATAAATAAATTATGGGTACGACCAAATAGATTATTTTGCAAATCCGCTACTAAAGACACGGAATCGGGTAAGGTGCTAACATCAATAATCTGCAAACTACTTGGTCCTTCGTCACAGGTAGCATAAATATAGTGGTCATAAAATTTAAACTCTCGCGTAATTACTAAAGAAGAACTGTGCCTTCCTTTAATAAATCCAATAAGACGCAATTGATTGTCTGTTCCTAATTCGAAAAAATGAGCGCCTTCTGTTGAGCCAATAACCGCATATTCTCGCTCTTGATATGTAAAACCCCAACATCCACTATAGCGCACTTGGGTACTGTTTGTCAGGAGCGTGTCGTCCTGCCAATGATCGAGCAGCTTGACATTTTTAATTTGCTGTCCGAGACATAATCCTGTGAAGAACAAAGAAAAAATTAGGGCTGTTTTCAAAGTGACATTGTTTTTTTACAAAATTCCCACAATACAATGCCTGCGCAAACACTCACATTAAAAGAATGTTTGGTTCCGAATTGAGGAATCTCAATTACATGGTCCGCAGCATCAACAACTTCCTGCTGCACCCCATTCACTTCATTTCCAAATACAAGCACATAAGTAGCCGGTGCTAATTGATGAATATCTTGAAGGAGTAATGTTTTTTCAGTTTGTTCGATCACACAAATAGTATGCTGCTGCGCTTTTAATTCTGCGATCAATACTTCGATAGAGTCTCGATATTCCCAAGAAACTGTTTCTGTGGCGCCTAGCGCTGTTTTATGAATGTCTTTATGGGGAGGAACAGCAGTGATTCCGCAGAGGTAAATTTTTTCTATGGAGAAAGCATCTCCTGTCCTGAAGAAAGTGCCAATATTATTTAAGGAGCGAATATCATCCAAAACCAAAATTAGCGGAAGCTTTTCTTTAGCTTTAAAATCAGACTCTGAAATTCTGTCTAATTCCCATAATTTTAGTTTTTTATTGCTCATGTTGATAAGAAGTTGTGGTAAATTTTTGAATTCCGAGAAGATGACCTTAAATTTATACTACAAAGTTGCAAAATCATTTGATTTAACGAAATGAAAGTACAAAAAGAAATTGCGGAGACGCCTTTAATGAAACAATACAACCAAATTAAAGGAAGACATCCCGATGCTTTATTGCTTTTTCGTGTAGGTGATTTTTACGAAACCTTTGGAGAAGACGCCATCAGAACTTCACGAATTTTAGGCATTGTACTGACAAAAAGAAAAAATGGAAGTGCTTCAGAGATTGAGTTAGCAGGTTTTCCCCATCACTCTTTGGATGTCTATTTACCAAAATTAGTGCGTGCTGGACTGCGGGTGGCGATATGTGATCAACTTGAAGATCCTAAATTAACCAAAACCATAGTTAAAAGAGGTGTAACTGAATTAGTAACTCCAGGAGTTGCGTTTAATGATCAAGTACTGCAGCAAAAAAAGAATAATTTCTTGTGTGCTTTAGTGTTTGAAAAAGAAACGATAGGCGTAGCTTTTTTAGATATTTCTACCGGAGAGTTTTTGGTTGGACAAGGCGATAAAGAGCATATTGATAAATTGGTTGCTGGATTCAATCCAAGTGAATTTATTTTTCGTAAGAAGGATACTGCTGCATTTAAAGAGGTGTTTAGCGAGCAACATTGTCATTTCAGAATGGAAGAATGGTTGTATACCTTAGATTATGCCACTGAAAGCTTAAACAAACACTTTAAAACAAAATCATTAAAAGGCTTTGGAATTGAAAATTTGCCTTTAGGGACCATTGCAGCAGGTGCAGCCTTGTTTTATCTATCGGAGAATCAACACAAATCCTTAGGTCATATTAATACTTTAGGGAGAATTGAGGAGCGCAATTATGTATGGTTGGACCGATTTACCATTAGAAATTTAGAATTGGTTTATTCCCCACACGACAATGCCAAGACCTTATTAGATGTGCTGGACAAAACGGTTAGTCCAATGGGAGGACGGCTCATGCACCGTTGGTTGATCTTGCCATTGAAAGACGCTGGAGAAATTAGACATCGACACAGTATCGTCAAATGGTTAAAAAACAATCCCGATCAGATGGATGAATTGGGAGGAATTTTAAAAGATATTGGAGATTTAGAACGCTTGATTGCAAAGGTGGCAGTAGGAAAAATTAATCCTAGAGAATTAGCGCATCTCAAGCGAACGATGATTCGAATTCCACTTATAAAAAATATATTAGAAAAGAACAAAACCGAAAAAGAGTTGGTTCATATTATCAACAAGCTCAATGGCTGTGAAGAATTAGTAGCTAAAATAAACGATATTTTGGCTGATGAGCCTGCTGTACAAATTGGAAAAGGGCCGATCATAAAAGAAGGTTTTGATGACGAACTGGATGAATTGCGCGCCATATCAGGAAGCGGAAAAGATTATTTAGATCAATTACAAGATCGTGAATCCTTAAGGACTGGGATTTCAAGTCTCAAAATTTCATTCAATAATGTCTTTGGATATTATATTGAGGTGCGAAATACCCATAAAGACAAAGTTCCAGAAGAATGGATCAGGCGACAAACATTAGTAAATGCAGAACGATACATCACGGAGGAACTAAAAACATATGAGACAAAGATTCTAGGGGCAGAAGAAAAAATCTATGCGATAGAGGCGCGATTATTTACAGAACTGGTCCAATATTTAAGCGCTTACATTATCCCGATTCAACAAAATGCTGCCGTTATTGCTAAAATAGACTGTCTATATTCCTTTGCGACAGTGGCAAGCAAACACAATTATATTCAACCTGAAATCAACGATAGTTTTGCAATAAATATTCATAATGGAAGGCATCCTGTAATTGAGCAGCAACTTAAACATGAGGAAGATTATATTGCAAATGATGTATTCTTGGATAATGAGACCCAGCAATTAATAATGATTACCGGTCCCAATATGAGTGGTAAGAGCGCCTTGTTGAGACAAACTGCTTTGATTGTACTTATGGCGCAAATGGGGTCCTTTGTTCCTGCAGATCTTGCTGAAATTGGAATTGTAGATAAGGTTTTTACCCGTGTTGGAGCGTCAGATAACATTTCTTCTGGAGAATCAACTTTTATGGTTGAGATGAATGAAACGGCAAGTATTTTAAATAATATCTCCCCTCGCAGTTTGATTATTTTAGATGAAATTGGACGAGGTACGAGTACTTATGATGGCATTTCAATTGCTTGGTCCATTGCAGAATATTTACATGAAAATAAAATAGCGCATTGTAAAACCCTATTTGCTACTCATTATCACGAATTAAATGAAATGACAAATCATTTCACAAGAATAAAAAATTACACCATTTCTGTAAAAGAAATCGGAAATTCTATTTTATTTCTGCGCAAATTAATTCCCGGGGGGAGTGAGCATTCCTTTGGAATTCATGTGGCGAGAATGGCGGGAATGCCCAATGCTGTAATCAAAAGAGCAGAAGAAGTTTTAAGTGATTTAGAAAAAACACATGCACAAGTTGGAGAAAAGCAAAGCGTTGCGGGCGGAAAAAACAAGAAAAACGAAATGCAGCTTAGTTTTTTCCAATTAAACGATCCTGTTTTGGAACAAATACATGAGCAATTAATTCAAATTGACATCAACACATTGACGCCAGTAGAGGCATTAATGAAGTTGCATGAAATAAAAAAACTAACGGGAGGATAAATTTTTATCAAAAAGAGTAGAAAATTATTGAAATTTTCATAAATTTGTGCCCCCTAAGGAAAACAATTTACTTGAACGAAAGTAAATAGGGAAAGATTATTGCGAGAGTAGCTCAGTTGGTAGAGCACGACCTTGCCAAGGTCGGGGTCGCGGGTTCGAATCCCGTCTCCCGCTCCAAAGAAACTACCGAATAATATATATTATTCAATGCTCGAGTGGTGGAATTGGTAGACACGCCGGACTTAAAATCCTGTGCCTGTATGGGCGTGCGGGTTCAAGTCCCGCCTCGAGTACAAAAACCCTGACTTAATGTTGGGGTTTTTTGTTATTGAAACTTGTGTTAGGGCTTCCACCTTACGCAAGCAAGTTAGATCCCAAATGACTTCGGTTGTTTGGGGTTTTTCGTTTATGTCACAGCCTAATTCTTGATTCCAAGAATTGATATTTCAAAGCGTAATCCTGTGGAGGAGGATATTGGGTCTTAGTTGAATTTTTTACGATCTCTAGATTCGACCTCTAACATTTTTTGTCCATCAATTTTATCATAGATGGTAACATTCGAAAAAACACTCTTTTTAATTTTTTTCTTAAGACACTTATCGATATTTATAGTTTTATAATTTTCAAATGATATGAATGTCAATTCTTGGTAGCTGCAGATATTAGTAGGCCAATTCTTGAAAGAACAGTAAAAGGAAAACTGAAAAATATTTGGCATTTGCTCGATTGGAAAACAACCCAATTTTGGAGCTTTCAATTCAATTAAACCCAAATTAGGAAAGTACTTTTCAGATTTCCAATCGATTAATTCGGGTGCGTCAATGTCTAAAATATCCAATCTATTTAATGATGCATTTTCCATTGAAAGCGTCGTTAAATTTTTAGATTGTATGGTCAAATGCTCAAGAGTTGAGAAGGCCGGTAGGATAAGCTTTGATCCATTATATTCTTCAATAAATAAATGCGTTAAACTATCCATTTTCAATTCAGAAATCAACTGAATAAAGTCTTGAGATGGACTAATTAACTTTATTTCTTTAAGTTGAGGGTTGTTAATAATTGATTGTTTTGCATTTCCTTCTGACAGATTATTAAATACAATAATTATAGCTTTTAAGCTGTCAACTTTAGAGACCATTTCATTTTCATTAATGACTTTAAAATACAGATCATCGTTATATGGTTTAAGTTCTTGACTTAATGCATTCAATGAAAAAAATGCAATGGATATTAAATAGAGTAATGACTTCATTGTTAATGATGATTTGTCTGTCCAAATTTGAGTAGAAATTTAGACAATTTTGTTATTTATTATTGTTGTAATGCTGCTTTTCGTGTTTCCGTCCAATTAGATAGGTCACACCGTAAATAATTAATAAATAAGGTGAATAAAATACAAATGTGATTATAGCTTTTAATGGCCATCCTATTCCCATAATGCTTGTCTCAAGGCTTTTTACTTTGTCCAGATGCTCTGGTAAAACTCTTCCATAAAATTCAGTTTCATTCATTCCGTCGATGTCATAACCGTAATGTTTAAGTAAAAGCAAGTCTGAAGTGTGAGTCCACCAAGCAAAAATAAGGGTAATCAATGCTGTCAGAATTACTCCAATTGTCAAGTACACAACGAACTTATATTTAATGTTTGTTCGACGAATGAACCGAAGTAAAAGAGGTGGGCTTATCAAAAGTCCAACAAGTAGTAAAAAGGTTATTGCAGTTACTAAAAATTCCTCCATAGTTCATTTTCTATGTTTACTCTTTAATAGCTTAGCGAGGGTTTGTTTTACTAAAAGTGCTTTTTACTGTGCCTTGATAAAGCAATTTTGGAATTTTGCTTTGAATAATCTTCCCAATCTTCGATTAATTCTTGAGAATACTGTTTAGTGACGGAAATAGGAATATGTTCTACCAATACATTTGTTTTGTCCAAGCCAAAATCCTCCGCTGGCTTTAGACCTGTTGCTTTAATAAATCTGTAGGTTTTAACCGCTAATATTTGAAATGGCGTTAATAAATTATTCGTGGCTACTCTTGAATTTAATACGATAAATTTAAAGTCTGCTTCTGAAAACTCTCCCCTTACCGACTCGAAAACACTTTGTCCGGTCAATTCTCCTTTTTCAATCATTTTGCATTGAATTTGACGCATCAGGTATTCTGTTCTAAGTTCCTCCTTAAATCCAAGGTGTAAGCTTACATAATAGCAAGATTGGTCTATTACTTCATGAACAGAATAATGCAAGCCCCAAGGTTCATTGAGTATATCAAAATGCAAGAACCAAATAACCCCTGCTTTACGAGGGCGTTTTCTAAATAAAGAATAAAAAATGGTCGCATCTAATTTATTTGGATTATCACTTCTGGTCGGATAAACAAGATTAGTGGCTTCATAAGGAACCATTTTGTCTTTATTTATAGCATTTATTAAAGGAACAATTTTAGACATAGGTACATACTCTGTTATGCGCTTTCGGAGTAATCTAGCCTTAAAATACATGAACAACAAGCCAAAGAAGGTAAAGGAAAGTATTAAAGTAAACCAACCTCCATGGGCGATTTTTCCGATATTAGAAAAAAGAAAGATTCCTTCAATACCTAAGAAAAGGACAAACAGAAGGATATAGGCAATTTTTTGCTTTGGGTGTTTTAATATCATTAGAAAGCCTAGCAAAATGGAGGTCATTACCATGTTGATGGTGATCGCCAGTCCATAAGTGGCTTCCATATTGGCTGATTTCTTGAAAATTGCGATCACCAATAAACAGCCCGCCATTAAAAACCAATTAATAAAGGGAATATAGATTTGTCCTTGATGATCTGAAGGAAATTTCACCTTAAGATTGGTCCATAGATTCAATTTAATGGCCTCATTCATTAAACTAAACACCCCTGTGATCAATGCTTGCGAAGCAATAATGGCGGCTGAGGTTGCAATAACAATGGCGAAGGGAACCAGTGAAGAGGGAACCATTGCATAGAATATTGTTTGTTTGGGTTGCAAAGCAAATCCATCGGTAAGACAAAGTGCAGCTTGTCCAAAATAATTCAATAATAACAAGACACTAATAAAAGTCCAGCTTATTCTGATGTTTCGTTTTCCACAATGCCCCAAATCAGAATAGAGTGCCTCCGCTCCAGTAGTACATAAAAAAACAGCACCAAGTACCCAAAATCCTCCTTTAACATTTACGACGAGGTTGTAAGCATAATAAGGATTAAAAGCTTTTAATACTTCCGGGTTTTTCACAATATTAACGAGTCCCAAATACCCTAAAAACAAAAACCAAACAATCATTACCGGACCGAAGGCCTTTCCAATTGCAGCGGTACCAAATTGCTGGATCATAAAAAGGACAATAATAATTCCAACTACAAACGGCATTACCGGAAAATCGGGGAAAATAGTGGTTATTCCCTCAGCGGCTGAAGAAATTGAAATCGCAGGTGTAATAAAGCCATCGGCCATTAGCGTTGCACAACCGATGAGCGCTGGAATGATAATCCATTTTACCCGTCTTTCCTTCAAAAGAGCAAAAAGAGCAAAAATACCTCCCTCACCATTATTGTCTGCATTAAGGGCAATATAGATATATTTTATTGTAGCCAATAATAATAAGGTCCAGAAAACAGCGGATAGTCCTCCCATAATAAGTGGGGCAGAAAAATTTGAACCGCCAGTAATGGTTTGAAAAACATATAAAGGAGAAGTACCTATATCACCGAAAACAATTCCAATTGCCACTAATAATGTTGCCGCACTAACCCTTTTTTTCGTTGAATAGTCCATCGATTTTCTTTTTAAGTTTACAAATTTGCTTTAAAAAAAGAAAATAACTGTAATAAAATCATGATTTTATTCTTTTAATAAATTCTTCTTGAACTGGATAACCTAACATTTTGGCTTTTTCAGCAAATAGGAGTGCGTTTTTATTGTCTGAGATTAAATTATAAGCAATGGATAGATTGTAATTTACAAAGGAATCATTTGGTTTTAATTGTACCGCTTTACTTAAATCTACGATGGCTTCTTTGTATTGCTTTAAATTAATTTTTGCAGTTCCCCGATAAAAATATCCACTGTAATCCAATGGAAATAATTGTATAATTCGAGTGCCCTGCTGGATGGTACTATCAAATTTTTGGGTATTCAAAAACTCCGCTGCTACACTTTGTTCTATTTGAAGATTTTTAGGGAACAATTGGGCTGCCTTTTGGAAATCCTTAAGCGCCTCCTGATGCTTTTGCATTTTTGAATAACTAATTCCTCTATTGAGATAAACCTCATAATTATTTTTATTTCTCTCCAGCGCTAAAGCATACATTTCCATGGCCTCTTTAAATTTATTATCAAGGGCATACATATTTGCCATATTACTATAAATTAAAGGATCTCTTACACGCGCTTTCACAAGCACTGCGTAATCATTGAAAGCCAAATCCATCTTGCCTTGTTCACGATAATAATTTCCTCGGTTCTTATAGGCAACTTCTACACCGGTTTGATCTACCTGAATTGTTTGACCCTTTTGAGAGATTTTAAAGGGATATTTTTTAATTACATCAGTCCACAAAGTTTCAGAATTCTGCCAAATACCAACACGCTCATAACACAACTTCATAAAAACTAAGACTATAATAATAGAGCCTGCATACAATACTTTTTTTCGTTTTTGAACCAATTGATCCGCAACACTTGCCATAAGAAAAAAAGCTCCTAAATAAGGGAGATAGGAATATCGATCGGCCATAATAGCAGAACCGACTGAAATAAATTGCAACACTAAGGCAATCATCAAAATAAATACCCCCATTCCTAAGAGAAAAGGGGGAAATAAGTTTGATTTTTTTCTCCATAATAAAAACCCAGGAATCAATACGATACATAGAGATATAAAAGGTGTTAAATAATAGAAGAAGGGTAAATTACCCGAGTCACTTAAGCCAGGATAAGGATAAAAAGCAGATAGATTATACGGGATGAATAATTTGACCCAATACATTATAAAGCCATAGGAGGCAAACATTAATTGTTGAACCCAAGTAAATACCTCATCAGCAGCAATAGCTCCTTTACTTTGTATTTGTAAGGCGTTCCATCCAATCCATATTGAAAAAAGTAAAAAGGGAATCTTTTCAAGAATGTTTTTAATAGTAATCTTCTTTTGGTAAAAGTAATCCATTAGCAAGAGGACCAGAGGTAAAGGAACTGCCATTGCTTTACTCAAACATGATGCAATAAAAACAAGGGCGGTAAATAGTAAGAATAAATAATTCTTAGTTTTTAAATAAAAGAGATAGAAAATTAGACTCAATAAAAAGAAAAAAGCATATAAAACATCTTTTCTTTCCGCAATCCAAGCCACACTCTCCACATGCATGGGATGAATACCAAACATAAGAGAGCAAAAGAAGGAAATGTATAGATTTTTTTGACTGAGGAGATAAATAAAAATAAAGACCAAAAGTACATTGGCTAAGTGTAATCCAACATTCCAATTGATATAAGACCCTATTTCTAACCCTGATTCTTGATAATTATACGCCAAGGTGAACATGGTCAAGGGATGATAATTTAACATTACATCCGTACTTGGAGAAAAAAGCGAATCTATCTTCTCCTCATCAAAGGATCGTATTAAGGATTGATCAGTAACATATCCATTATCATCCCAATTGGTTAAACTCTTCTCGGGATCAAAGGCAGGTTGGTAGGCTATTAGTGTTAACATAATAGCTAAAAAGGCAAGTAGATAAACTACTATTGAGCTTGATTTAGCAGTTGGAACTGCAATCTGTTTTTGTTTTTTATGCGCTTGCTTCATGGCATTTTTAGCAATAAATCTAAGGCTTTACTTTTTTTAATTGTTCAAGAGCTGCTTTTACTTCTTGATCTTGCGTATTTAAGACCATATAAAGCCCTTCTTCTGTCCATAATTGTCGCGCTAGTTCAGCTTTGATATTCTCAGCAATAAGTTTTTGACTGCGACTAAATGCACTAGGATTGAATTTCACTTTATAATTTTTAGCAGCATAAGAAGTAAATTGATTCAATAATGCAGTTGATACTTGGAACTGTTTTACAAAGTCACTTGGAGATGCCCATTGTCCTCGCTTATTTTGAATGTAATCAAAAGCAAAAGAACCAAATGAGCCGCTCCAAAGCAATTCGGTTAAGTAATCGCTTCTATCGGTGGTATCATACGCCACAAAAACATCGGGGGTGATTCCTCCACCACCGTATACTGTTCGACCACCACGCGTTTTAAACTTAAGTGAATCTGCAAATAAAGTAGTGTCAACATGATACATTTCACCATTAGCATAGCGTTCTTCATCACGCATATAGGCATCATAGTCACCATTATATGGTTTTTGAATGCAACGACCTGATGGGGTATAATATCGCGCGATGGTAATTCTTAAATTAGAACCATCTCTTAAGGCCCTGTCTTCTTGAACTAAGCCTTTTCCAAAAGATCTCCTTCCTACAATAATCGCTCTATCATTGTCTTGTAAAGCCCCAGCTAAAATTTCACTTGCAGAAGCAGATTGTGCATTTATGAGAACAACAGCCTTCATATTTTCTAGAATACCGCCAGATTTTGAGTAATACACTTTTTTGCCGTCTATTCTTCCTTGTGTTTTTAACATTACTAAACCTTGCTTCAAAAACTCATCAGCAATATCTGTTGCTGCTGTTAAAACTCCCCCACCATTATTTCTTAAATCCAAAATAATTTTTTTCATTCCTTTTGCTTTTAATTTAAGCGCTTGTTCATGAAATTCTGCGGCCGTTGGAATTGAAAATTGATCAATTAATATATACCCAGTCTCTTTATCAATCATGTAAGCAGAAAGCACTGTTTTAATAGGGATTTCTCCTCTTTGTATCGAAAAATTAAGTGCTTTGCGCTTCCTTAAAATAGTAACATTAACTGCTGTTCCAACATCCCCTTTAAGATTAGCCAAAACTTTATCGTTGCTGATTTTCTTTCCTGTAAAAGGCTTCCCAGAAATTTTAATGATTTTATCCCCTGCTTTTATTCCAACATACTCCGCAGGTGCATTTGGCAAAACGCTGGTGATACATACAGTGTCGCGAATTATTTGAAATCGTACCCCTACTCCGCCAAATTTTCCATCAATGGATTCATTTACAGATTGCATATCCTTTGCGGCAATATAATTACTGTGCGGATCCAAATGATGCAGCATTCCCTGAATAGTCGTTTCGAAAATTTTATTTTTATCAATAGGATCTACATACCGTTGATCTAAAATGTTTAAAATATCCTTAAGTTTTTCAACCTCGGTTTCATTTGAAGATAAGGTGGCGTTAACATGAAAAAAAGACCCGACTATTAAGCCAATCGTCAAGCTTATTGCTATAATAATAGGAAGCGTATAATTTGTTTTTTTTTCTTCGATATCAGACATCATCAATGTTTTTAATTTGTGTTACTTCAATACCTGCATTCTCTAAAAATGAAATTCCAGAAATATCTTTATAGGACTCTATAAAAACAACTCTTTTAATACCAGCTTGTAAAACTAATTTACTGCAATCCTTGCAAGGAGAATGGGTGAGATATAAGGTAGCACCGTGACAATTATTGGTAGATTTTGCAACTTTCAATATAGCATTCGCTTCAGCATGTAAGACATACCAATGTGTTTCTCCAATATCATTTTCGCAAGAATTATCAAATCCTGCTGGGGTACCATTGTATCCATCTGAAATAATCACTGAATCTTTCACGATGATTGCCCCAACTTTTTTTCTTTGGCAATAAGAAAGCATTGCCCAACTAGTAGCAAGTCTCAAATACGCTTTATCGTAACGGGATAGCTTTTTATCAATTTCTAACATAGTCACAAATTTATTGAATTAATCGTGCTTTAGGAACACTTTATGAAAAGAACTTATATCGCTTGAGCGACACCTCCGGATCAAGTGCTTTTCCATCCAAAAGATATTCTGCCATTTCTGCTGCTAACCTTGGCGCCAAGAGGTATCCTTTTGCTCCCAAACCATTAAAAATATGGAGCTTGGGAAATTGTGGGTGCGTTCCCATGGTGGGGCGTCTGTCCATTGTGGTCGGACGAATACCGATGGGTTGAGAAAGAACTTCAACTTCTTGATCGCTTATATATTTTAGTTGATCCAATAAGTGAATTTTTGCTGTTTCAGTGGGGACTAATTCTTCATTGTCCCACTCATAAGTGGCTCCAATTCTAAACTTTTGTTGCCCAATTGGAAAAACAAAACACTTAAAATGAAGCGACTCGTTTTCTGGAAAAATATCTGATTTTACCTCTAAAGTTTGTCCCTTAGTGGATTTAACCGGGACATTATTAAAGAAAGGACAGCTAGAATTTTTGTAACCTGTACAGAAAATAATATGATCGAAAACTTCATTTTCATAGGTGCCCGACATTGGGTCTAGCTGAGATGGGGTGAATGTTTTAGATTTAAGAAGACCAAGATCAATAAAATAGGCTCGATTCTTTAAATAATAATCTTGAGCATGTACAAAAAACCCGCTTTTTACCAATCCAGTCCCAAAAGCAGTTTTATACTTTTGCGGCGCTTCGCTTTCCAAAAGAGGTGTTAAATGGGCTTGAAAATCTGATAGCGCCTGCTTTTTGATCCACTCCTCTCTTTCTTGCTCTGAAGGAAATATTCTTCTTATTAAAAGAGGTTCTGCAAGGGTAATATTTAACAAACGCTCCAACGATTTATAATACTCCCAGCTGTAGTGTAAAAAATCTGCTGCACGCCACGAAAGAGTCGTTCTTCTAAACACCAAAGGATTAACCATACCAGCTGCTACCCGAGTCGAATGATTTTCTCCATCATCTATTATTTGTACAGACTGATTTCTTTCAAGTAGGTGATGCGCAAGCGAGGAGCCCGCTAGGCCTCCACCGATAATTAAAAATTTCTTTGAATCTACTTGCCCCATTACTTTGCCATTGCTAGGACAAAAATACTAATTTCAAGGGCTGGGTACCGTTTATTAATGATGGAGATCATGGCTTCTAAGGTTGCGCCTGTAGTAACAACATCATCCACTATGACAATGTGTTTATATTGACGCCAGTTGTTGCTTAATTTAAATACATTTTCAACATTTAACCTGCGATGAAAAATTGATTTTTTAGTTTGACTATTGGTATTTTTACTTTTCCGAATAAAATTACAATCAACCGGCACTTTTAATATAGAGGCAATGCCATTGGCCAATTGCTCACTTTGGTTATATCCTCTATTGAACTTTTTTCTTGGATGAATTGGAACTGGGATGAAAGCATCTATTTTAAGATGCTGATTTTTTTGTAACCAATCTGTACCCATCCATTTACCTAACTGAATACCAAATTGAGCTTTAAACCCATATTTTAATTGATGTAAAATCTTTTGTTCATGAGTGCCTTTTTCAAAATTAAATAAAGCGAAAGTAGAATGAACATTTACCCTTCCCCAAAATAATTTATCTAAGGGGTTTTCTCGTGTGGAAGGATCAAAATAAATCATATGAATTTCCATCGTGCAAAATGAACAAATATGCTGCTCCACTGTTAGCAATTCTCTGTCACAGATTAAACATAAGTTAGGGAAAATAAGATTGACAATTTCTTGAAAAAAAGATTTAAAATAACCGAAAATGTTATGGAATAAAGGTTTCAAAAAAATGAACATCTGCTTGTTTATAAACAAAAAAAATTTATTAAAAATGAAAATCATAATCCGATAATTTTAGCTGTGTTATTACTCATAGGAAATAATAGTTAATGAAACACCAAAAAGTTATCAAATTCGCAATTTATTTTGTGTGAATATCTTTTGTTTCTATGTTGATAAGAGCGGCATCGTTTACTGCAAATAGGTTTGCGAAAAGTGATGTTAATAAGAGTAAAAAATTGTTAATTTCTTTACTTGTTTTTAGGTTTAATTATGATAAAATTTGTAAGCCTCAAACAAACGAAGTTTTTCCAGATTAATTGGAATCAATTCACACGATAAAGGAGGAAACAATTCTTTTTTAAGAAAAAATAAAATAACACTTCCGAACAGTCGTGGGAAAATATAATTTAAATAAATAATAAAAATGGCAAACGAACCCATCTTAGTATCTAATAACAATCGTTTTGTATTATTTCCAATACAACATGATGACATTTGGGCTTTTTACAAAAAAGCAGAAGCAAGTTTTTGGACTGCGGAAGAAATTGATTTATCTCCAGATTTAATTGACTGGGAGCATAAATTAAATGATAATGAGCGTCATTTCATCAAGCATGTTCTTGCCTTTTTTGCAGCTTCAGACGGTATTGTAAATGAAAATCTAGCAGAGAATTTTTTATCTGAAGTTCAATATACTGAGGCTAAATTTTTCTATGGCTTTCAGGTGGCAGCAGAAAACATTCACTCTGAAACATATTCTTTACTGATTGACACTTACATCAAAGACACTGCCGATAAAGCACATTTATTTAACGCTATCGATACTTTAGATTGTGTTCGTAAAAAAGCAGAGTGGGCATTAAAATGGATTGAAAAGGGAACTTTCGCTGAGCGCTTAGTTGCTTTTGCAGCGGTGGAGGGAATATTTTTCTCTGGTTCTTTCTGTTCGATTTTTTGGTTGAAAAAGCGTGGTTTAATGCCTGGGCTTTCTTTCTCGAACGAATTGATTTCAAGAGACGAAGGCTTGCATTGTGACTTTGCTTGTTTGTTGTATACCAAACATCTTGTAAATCGATTGCCGAAAGAACGCGTGATGGAAATTATTATGGATGCGGTATTGATTGAAAAAGATTTCGTTACAGATGCTTTACCCGTGAAGCTTATTGGAATGAATAGTGACTTGATGAGTCAATACATCGAGTTTGTTGCCGATCGTTTATTACTGGAATTAGGAAATGATAAAGTATATAATGCTACCAATCCTTTTGACTTTATGGAAATGATTTCGCTTCAAGGTAAATCAAACTTCTTTGAAAAACGAGTTGGTGAATACCAAAAAGCGGGTGTGATGGCAGGAAAAGATACTCAAACATTTAGTTTGAGCGAAGAATTTTAAATAGAATAAGAAAAAAAGAATACATATGTACGTAGTTAAAAGAGACGAAAAGAAAGAGCCAGTAAAATTTGATAAAATCACTGCTCGTATTATTAAAATGTGTTACGGTTTAGATCCTTTAGTGTCTCCAGAGGCTGTTGCAATGAAAGTTATTGAAGGGATTTATGACGGGGTGTCTACAACGGATTTAGATAATTTGGCGGCGGAAGTAGCTGCAGCTAAAACAATTGATCATCCAGATTATGCCTTGCTTGCATCTCGGATTGCAGTTTCAAACTTACACAAGGAAACCAAAAAGACTTTCTCTGATGTAATGCATGACTTGTATACTTATGTAGATCCAAAAACTAATTTGCCTGCGGCTTTATTATCCAAAGATGTTTATGATATCGTTATGGACAATAAAGAGGCTTTGGACTCAAGTATCATTTATGATCGTGATTTTAGATACGATTATTTTGGATTTAAAACATTGACGCGTTCTTACCTGATGAAATTAAATGATAAGATAGCGGAGCGTCCTCAACAAATGTTGATGCGTGTTTCTTTGGGGATCCATAAAAACGATATTAAATCTGCTATTATCACCTATAACTTAATGTCTGAAGGCTGGTTTACTCATGCTACTCCTACATTATTTAATTCAGGTACTCCTAAGCCTCAAATGTCTTCTTGTTTCTTATTAACCATGAAAGAGGATAGCATCAGCGGTATTTATGATACACTGAAGTCATGTGCTCAGATTTCTCAATCTGCTGGTGGAATTGGATTGGCTATTCACGACATTAGAGCAACAGGCTCTTATATTAAAGGAACGAACGGTGCCTCCAATGGTATTGTACCTATGTTGCGCGTATTCAATGACACTGCTAGATATGTTGACCAAGGAGGGGGGAAAAGAAAAGGTTCTTTCGCTATTTATATAGAGCCTTGGCATGCTGATGTCTTTGACTTCTTGGATTTGAAAAAAAATCACGGAAAGGAAGAACAAAGAGCAAGAGATTTATTCTTTGCACTATGGATTCCAGATTTATTCATGAAACGCGTAAAAGAAAATGGAGAATGGACTTTAATGTGTCCGCACGAATGTCCAGGCCTTTCTGATACACACAGTGAAGAATTTGAAGCGCTTTATACGAAATACGAAAAGGCCGGTAAAGGAAGAAAAACCATCCAAGCACAAGATTTGTGGTTTAAGATTCTAGAATCTCAAATTGAAACTGGAACCCCTTATATGTTGTACAAAGATGCCGCTAACGCTAAGTCCAATCAACAAAATTTAGGTACTATTAAATCATCTAACCTTTGTACAGAAATTATAGAATATACAGCTCCAGATGAAATTGCTGTATGTAATTTAGCTTCATTAGCATTGCCTAAATACATTAACGAAAAAGGTGAATTTGATCATAATAAGTTATTTGAAGTTACCTATCAAGCAACTGTTAATTTGAATAGAATTATAGATGAAAACTTCTACCCTGTTGAAGCAGCAAGAAAATCTAATATGCGTCACCGTCCAATCGGACTGGGAGTGCAAGGATTGGCAGATGCTTTCATTTTGATGGGTTATCCTTTTGAATCAGAAGAAGCTAGAACTTTAAATAAAGAGATTTTCGAAACTATTTATTTTGCAGCAATGACCGCGTCAAAAGATCAGGCGTGTGAATTTGGTGCCTATGAAACATATGCAGGTTCACCAACATCACAAGGTGTATTTCAATATGACATGTGGGGAGTTACTCCAAGTTCTCGTTGGGAATGGGATGTGTTAAAAGAAGAAGTTAAAAAACATGGTGTAAGAAATTCATTATTACTTGCTCCAATGCCTACAGCATCGACTGCTCAAATCCTAGGAAATAATGAGTGTTTCGAACCTTATACTTCCAATATTTATACGCGTCGTGTCTTGTCTGGTGAATTTATTATTGTAAATAAGCATTTGTTGAAGGACTTGGTAAAAAGAGGTTTATGGGATAAAGAAATGCGTCATAAAATCATGACTGCAAATGGTTCCATTCAAAGTATCAAAGAAATTCCTCAAGATGTGAAGGATTTATACAAAACTGCTTGGGAAATTTCCCAAAAAGCAATTATTGAACTCGCTGCAGATAGAGGAGCTTACATTTGTCAAAGTCAATCACTTAATATCTTCATGGAAAATGCCAATTTTGGTAAATTAACTTCTATGCATTTCTATGGTTGGGAAAAAGGATTGAAAACAGGTATGTACTACCTTAGAACAAAAGCTGCTACAGATGCAATCAAATTCACAGTAGATAAAGTGATGGAAGAAGAGCCAAATGTTAGCTTAATTGAGCCAACTGCTGCTGAAATAGAAGCGGCGGCGCTTGCCTGTTCTTTAGAGAATCCTGATTCTTGTGAAATGTGTTCTGGATAGAATTATTTTCTATCGAGCTGCTCAAAATGTTTATAAAATCTATACAAACACCCTTCCCCTTGGTGGAGGGTGTTTTCGTATGTTGTCTCAGGGTCTAGGTCAGAAGAAGTGATCATCTTTGAATCAAAATTTGAAAGATAACTTCCCATAGGATTTACATATCCATATCCTCGAATCGTTGCATGAAATGCAAACTCTTTTACATTCGGACTCATTAAATCTTTACTGAAAATAAACTTGCTATTATCCAATCCTAATTGCTTTAATAAGGTGGCAGCGATATCCCCTTGAGAACCTATATTACGCATTACTTTTCCTTTAAAAGCTTTAGCTATTGGCTCACCGAAGAACAAAAGAGGAATATTAAAAAACTTGGTGTCATAAGGTGTAGTAGCAATGGGAGTTGCGTGACCGTGGTCGGAAATAATTACAAAAATGGTATTCTTATACCAACTTTTTGTTTTGCATTTTTTAATGAAATCACCCAAACATTTATCTGCATAAACCATTGAGTTTAAGTAATCCATTTCCTCACCTGTAAATTTCTTTTTACCTGTTTGAGGATAATCATACGGGGAATGGGTGCTGCCTGTGAAAGCACAATGTAAAAAAGGATGGTGGGCAGATTTATCAATTTTTTTAAGTAGAAATGCATACAAGTCTTTATCGTAATAATTCAATTTGCCTCTTTTTAAACCTGCAGGAAAATCACTTTCATCGGCCAGCTCGTCAAATTCATGCTCCATTAAAAACCCTTTTATATTTCCATACTTCAAATCTCCACTAAAAAGATAATGCGTGCTATAACCTTGTTTTTTGAGCACTTGATTAATGGTGGGTAATTTTCGATGTTTGTCTGGAAATAAGGAAATTGCATTTTCAGGTATGCTAGGGTAGCCAGCGAAGATGGAGGTGTTTCCAATTTCTGATGTAGTATTTGTTGCATAAATATTCGAGAATAAAACGCCGGATTTACTCAGTTGATCAAAATTAGGAGTGGCCGTCTTCTGCTCAGGGTTAATTGACCCCATTACATTTGCCGACCAACCCTCCATAATTAAAAAAACAAGGTTGGGTTTCTTGGTACTTATAAACTGTCTGTCGTGATCTCTTTCAAATAAAAATAAAGAATCCATTAATACCCTATTTTCTTTTTCTACTACTTGAGGAATATGTTGTGCTAAATCGCTTTTATTGTAAACAACAAAACTATTACCGAAAAAATAAGCGGAATTTACGGAAATATCATTGAGTACTTGGTCTGAAGAGTAATAAGAAGCATCAATGTTAATAGGTATTTGCTGCCATCCACCGCGAGCAAAAAGAAAAAACACACACAAACATCCAAGGGCGATTCCCGCAGGCTTATGAATGCGCCTAATTTTCGAAGTGCTTTTATCAGGATTAATTCGAGATAAAAATTTGAACTTATACGCCAAATAGGTCCCTACTGCTAATTCAAACAATAAAACTCCAAAAAACAAAAATGCAGCGCTATATTCTGCTGTTCTAAATACTTCGTCTGGAGTGGAAAGATGCATAAATACTCTAGAGGTTAATTTATGACCCCACTCATAATAAGCTACAAGTTCTCCGCTGTGAATTAGACTAATGAGCAACAACTCAGAATAAAACACCACATAGACTAATGCTTGAGTAATTTTCGAGGGAAAATAATTGGAAAATAGTTTCGCAAGTACAAAGAGGGCCATTAAATAACCTGCAGTAGATAAATCAACGCGAAGCGAATGCGTGAAAACCCCTAATATTTCGTCTAATTCAGATTGCTTGGCTATTTCGTTGTAATGAAATAAAAAGAAAATAATTCTTTGAATATCAAAAAATAGGAGCCAAAAAAGCAGAAGAAAAACGATTGATTTAAATAAGGTAGTTGAATGCTTCATGGCGTAAAATTAAATAAACATTTAGATAACTTTAAATTAACAATGGACTATGGTTGTTTTTCCTACCAAATGACGATAAAATGCAGTAATTTTGTACTCAATTTTATTTTTTAAATGGGAACTATTAAAACGATCAAAAGCGCATTAATTTCGGTATTCAATAAAGAAGGACTCGAAAGTGTTGTTAGAGAATTACAGCAGAATAATGTGCTGTTATATTCAACAGGGGGAACGCTCAAGTTTATCCAATCATTAGGTATTGAAGTCACGGCCGTTGAGTCTTTAACCAGCTATCCGGAAATTTTAGGCGGAAGAGTTAAGACTTTACACCCTGCGATTTTTGGGGGGATTTTGTACCGTCGCAATTTACAGGAGGATGTAGATACCATAGCGAAATTTAATGTCCCATCAATAGACTTGGTGATTGTAGATTTATATCCTTTTGAAGAAACACTTGCTCAACAAGCTGAGGAACAAGAAATAATCGAAAAAATTGACATTGGAGGGATTTCATTAATTCGGGCTGCTGCCAAAAACTATGAGGATGTTGTGATTGTTCCAAGTATTGAGCTCTACGGAGCATTTCTTGATCTATACAAAGAAAATCAGGGCTTAAATTTAGCGGATAGAAAATGGTTTGCTGGACAAGCTTTTCAAGTGTCATCCCATTATGACACGATGATCTACAAGTATTTTAATACGGAGCCATTTGATGCTTTTAAACAGAGCGTATCTGCCAAATCTATACTTCGATATGGCGAAAATCCGCATCAAAAAGCAGTTTTCTTTGGTGATTTAGAAGCTATTTTTGATAAACTTAACGGAAAAGAATTATCCTTTAATAATTTATTAGATGTTGACGCTGCAGTAAATTTAATGCTTGAATTTAAATCCGAAAGGCCTACTTTTTGTATTTTAAAACACAATAATGCGTGTGGATTGGCTACGGCAAGTACGATATCTGAAGCCTATGACATTGCCTTAGCATCAGATCCTGTTAGTGCCTTCGGTGGAGTCTTAATTTCAAATACAAGTATCAATTTAGACCTTGCTGGTAAATTAAATGATTTATTTTTTGAAGTGCTTATTGCCCCGGCATATGACGAAGATGCGCTTGAATTACTGAAATCTAAAAAAAATAGAATCTTATTAATTCAAAAATTATTCGATTTTCCAAAAGTTCAGTTCAGAACAGCGCTCAATGGTTTATTACAACAAGAAAGGGATGAAAAAACAGTAGCTGCAGCTGATTTAGAAGTTAAAACAGTTTTAGCGCCTACCGAAAAAGAAATCCAAGATCTTCTTTTTGCTAATAAAATTGTAAAGCATACCAAATCAAATACCATTGTTTTAGTAAAAGACTGCTGTCTTTTAGCAAGTGGTACTGGACAAACATCAAGAGTAGATGCCTTGCAACAAGCTATTCATAAAGCAAAAACTTTTGGATTTGACTTAAATGGTGCAGTGATGGCTAGTGACGCATTTTTCCCTTTTCCAGATTGTGTTGAAATCGCATATAATGAGGGAATTATGGCTGTAATTCATCCTGGTGGTTCCATCAAAGACTCCTTATCTATCGATTTTTGTAATTCTCATGAAATGAAAATGGTTTTTACAGGATTTCGACACTTTAAACACTAACTTTGTAATGAAAAACGAAACTTTTTTTTTATTTTAGGGTAACAAGAATTTACACAACCACATATCAACATACAAAATGGGATTATTTAGTTTTTTGACGCAAGAAATCGCAATTGACCTCGGTACGGCCAATACGCTAATTATTTGGAATGACAAGGTTGTTGTTGATGAACCATCAATTGTCGCGAAAGATATATCAACAGGTAAAATTGTTGCTATTGGCAAGAAGGCGCAGCAGATGCATGGGAAGACTCATAAACTTATTGAAACCATTCGCCCTTTGAAAGATGGTGTAATCGCCGATTTCCAAAGTGCGGAACAAATGATTCGCGGGATGATCAAAATGATTAACCCAGGAAGAAGCCTTTTTAATCCAACTTTAAGAATGGTTATTTGTATTCCTTCAGGTATTACCGAAGTTGAAAAAAGAGCCGTTCGAGATTCAGCAGAACATGCGGGTGGTAAAGAAGTTTACTTAATTCACGAACCTATGGCAGCTGCAATTGGAATTGGAATTGATGTGGAAGAGCCAATGGGAAATATGATTATTGACATAGGTGGTGGAACTTCAGAAATTGCAGTAATTGCCCTTGGGGGAATTGTTTGTGATAAGTCCATTCGAATCGCTGGAGATGACTTCACAAGTGATATCGAGGATTACATGAGAAAACAACATAATATTTTGGTTGGAGAAAGAACCGCTGAACAAATTAAAATTGAAGTTGGTTCCGCATTGACTGAATTAGAAAACCCACCTGAGCCATTTGCTGTAAGAGGCCGCGACTTAATGACGGGGATACCAAAAGAAATTATGGTTACTTATGATGAAGTAGCTAGAGCATTAGACAAAACGATTTCTAAAATTGAAGAAGCTATCTTGAGTGCCTTAGAAATGACCCCTCCTGAGCTATCGGCAGATATTTTTAAAACTGGGATTTACCTTGCGGGTGGTGGATCTATGTTAAGAGGTTTAGATAAAAGAATTTCTGCTAAAACTAAACTACCGGTTCATATTGCAGAAGATCCTTTGCGTGCAGTTGCTCGTGGAACAAGTATTGCTCTAAAAAATATAGACCGTTATCAATTCTTGATGAAAGCCTAGGAATTGTTTTTTAAGTAAAACACATTAATTGCTTGGACTTTTTTATTTTTGTACATGCAAAACCTCATCGCCTTTTTAAGGCGTTTTCGTGTCTTTCTGTTTTTTGCGATTTTGCAAGTGATTTGCCTATTAAGCTATGTTCAATATTTGAGCTTCCCAAAGAGTCAATTTTTCACAAGTGCCTCTAGCATCGGTGGGGAATTCTATTCAATGAAATACGCTGTTGCGCAACATTTTGAATTAGAAAACTCCAATTTAAAACTCCAAAAAGAAAATATTTATCTGAGAAAAAGATTGATTAAAAATTTATATCAAGTTGATCGGAATCTATTTAAAATTAAGGATACAAGTTTTGAGCAACAATATAATTATATCCCCGCCTCTGTAATCAACTCAACAACAGGTAAAATGAATAACTATTTTACTATAAATATTGGGGACATGCAAGGCGTTAAGCGCGGAATGGGTGTGTTTTCCTCTGATGGAGTTGTTGGAATAATTCATAATACCAGCAAGCATTATTCCGTTGTAAAATCTGTTCTAACACAAGATATTAATATTGATGTTCTTATTCAGCCTATAGGATTGTATGGATTTTTGAAGTGGGATGGAAAAGACCCCACTAGAGGAACTATTTCCGGTATTTCAAATGACCTAAGAATAAAAAAATGGTCTAAGGTCTACACAAGAGGAGGGTCTGGAATTTTTCCAAAGGGTATTCTTGTCGGTCGCGTAGAAAAATTGGCGCCAGTAGAAGGAAAGCCACTTTGGGATGTTGTAATAAAATTTAGTCAAGATTTTAGAAGTATTGACCGTGTATATGTAATAAAAAATCTCCTCATTGAAGAGCAGAAAACACTAGAATTAGATGTTCCTGAAGATGAAGACAAGCCTTTGATATGAAGATAATTGGACAACAAATTTTTCGATTTGTACTTTTTGTTTTATTACAAGTTTTTATTTTTAATCAAATAGAAATTGGCCTGGGCATAACCCTACTCCTTTGTCCTTTGTATATAATGTTAATGCCCTTCGATACTAATATATTTGTATTAATGGGACTTGGCTTTTTAATGGGGCTTAATGTTGATGTCATGTCAGACACCTATGGCTTACATGCTTCATCTTTATTGCTTTTCGCTTACTTTCGACCTATTATTTTCAATTTTTTCAGCCCAAGAGATGGCTACGATGTCCTTAAATCTCCAACCATATTCGATATGGGACAAACTTGGTTCTTATATACATTCGGTTCCTTGCTTCTGATTTATTTAACCTGGTTTTTCATTATTGAAATTTTCAGTTTTAACAAGATTGTATATCTTCTTCAAAAGATATTCCTTTCTTTAATTTTTACTTATCTATTGAGCTTGCTATTGCAGGTTTTCTTACTTAGGAAGACACAAAAGACATGAACCTAGAGAATAGAAAATATGTAATTATTGGATTTATTTTATTGGTGGGATTCATATATACCTCCCGCTTATTTTATATGCAAGTTGTCGATGATACTTGGGTGCTTCGAGCTCAGGAAATTGCTGAAAAAAGAAAAGAAATTATACCGCCCAGAGGTGTAATGTTTGACCGTAAAGGAAGAAAAATTGTTTCTAACAAAACCTATTACAACCTCATGATGACTGAGGAAAAAATTACACATTTAGATACCGTCGCTTTCGCAAAATTAATTGGCTGGACGCCAATTATGGTAAGAGAGCGGTTTAAAGAAATTGTGAAAGGAGAGGGAATCTATTACAATAAAAGTTCAGGAAAACATACCTCGAATTATCAAAAAATGAGGGCTTATCCCTTTCTAAAAGAATTGACATTAGATGAAATCACAAAAATATTAGTCCACATAGCCAATTTTCCTGGTTTTAAAGAAGAGGTTACGAGTATGCGCACCTATCCTTATGCTAATGGCGCTAATATTTTAGGTTATCTTAATGAAGCGAATAGAGAGGATATCGAATCTGAAGAAATAAATGCCGATCATTTTTATCGTCCGGGTTCGAATATTGGAAGATCTGGTATCGAGCGTTTTTATGAAAAGGAATTAAGAGGTAGAAAAGGAATTAGGTATGTTGTTACCTCAGCAATGAATAATGCGATTGAAAGTTATGCAAACGGAAAGTATGATACCGTAGCCAAACAGGCGATTCCACTTAAATTAGGAATGGATATTGTGCTGCAAGCCTATGGAGAGAAATTAATGAAAGGAAAAAAGGGTTGTATTGTTGCTATTGAGCCATCAACCGGGGAAATTGTAACAATGGTATCATCTCCTTCTTACGATCCTAACTTGTTAGTTGGAAGAAGAAATATTAGCCTAAACTATCCGAAATTAGCAAGGGACAAAGATTTTCCATTGTTCCCGCGTCCTTTGCAGGCTGAATATCCTCCTGGTTCTATATTTAAGTTAGTTCAGTCCTTGATTGGTATGCAAGAAGGTGTGGTTACTGAAAATTCTGGCTTCGCCTGTATAAAGAGTATGGTTGGATGTCATAATCATCCTAATGCAACTTGCATTGCTGAAGCAGTGCAATATTCCTGTAATCCCTATTTTTATCAATTGGTTAGGAAAGTAATCCAACAAAAGAAGAAAAAGAACTTATATGCTGATGCAGAATATGGGTTGAATAAGTGGCATCGTTATATGAATAGTTTTGGTTTGGGAAAAGAACTTGATGTTGATATTACTGGACAAAAAGGAGGGCTCATCCCAGATTCTAAATATTATGACAAATGGTATGGTCACCATCAATGGGCCTTTTCAACTATAAGATCTATTTCAATAGGTCAGGGAGAAATAAAATTAACGCCTTTACAAATGGCTAATATTGCCGTTATTATCGCTAATAAAGGGTGGTATTATTCACCCCATTTCGTTAAATCTATCGGGAAAAAAGGTCCTAAAGCTAACTTTAGAAAAAAACACAAAACCCTAGTGGAAAGCAGATATTTTGATGCTGTTATTGAAGGTATGAGAAGGGTTGTTAATGAAAGTGGGGGGACTGCAAAATCTGCTAGACTTGAAGATATTATCGTTTGTGGAAAAACAGGAACCGTTCAAAATCCACACGGACAAGACCATTCCGTTTTTATAGCATTTGCTCCTCGCGACAATCCAAAAATTGCTATCGCTGTTTTTGTTGAAAATGCCGGAGCCGGGGGCGCTGTTGCTGCTCCAATTGTGAGTCTTATGATTGAAAAATATTTAAAGGGAAAAGTTACGAAAGATAAAGAATTGAAGCTTAATGAAGTTGATAAACCTAATATTATTCACTGATGAGAAAAAATGACGCGCTTCTTTCGCAAATAGATTGGCCGCTTTTTATTGCATTTATTTCTCTTTTAATTTTTGGGATGGCTACTGTATATTCTGTAGCCTTTAATGAAGAACACCCCAATATATTTTCCTTTAGTGAAAAATATGGTAAGCAAATGTTATGGCTTGGTGTATCTCTGTTTTTAGGTTTACTTATCTTTTTAATTGATGTGGACATCTATAGAAAATTTGCTGTCCCCATCTACATTTTTACCTTATTATTATTAGTTATCGTTTTATTTATGCCACCAATAAATGGTGCGCGTGCATGGATTGGTATTGGTAGTATGGGTATTCAACCAGCTGAATTTGCCAAAATTTCTACGGCCCTGCTTTTATCAAAATATATAAGCGGTTTAATGATAAAACATCAAACTATCAATACTGTATTGACTGCTGTTGGGATAATTATGGCTCCTGCAATACTTGTTGCCCTACAACCTGACGCCGGGACGCTTGTGGTCTTTAGTTCATTTTTATTTGTAATGTACCGGGAAGGGATGACTTTTGACCCCATTATTTTAAAATTAGTAAACAGAATTCCAGGAATTAATCTAAAAAGTACCTGGGTTGGAAATCATTTTATTCCCTTATTGTTTATTGTAGTTGTTCTGGCCGTGCTTACCTTAATCATTGGTGAGGTGGAATTTAGTATTGGTTTCTTGCCTGGAATAATAATTAAAGGAGGAACGGGAATTATCATTACCCTTGCTTTTCTGTTTCTATTAGCGTTTCTCTATATAAGAAGATTTGGGACGAAAAGAGATCGCGCTAGTCTAACCTTTATTATTGTTTTTGGATTTGTGTTTATGACGGCACTTAGTTCAAGTGTGAGTTTTGTATTTAGCAAGTTGGCTAGGCACCAAAAAGATCGAATAGAAATGGTTTTGGGATTAAAAGAAGACCCAAATGGAAAAGACTATAATAGAAATAGAGCCATGGCCGCAGTGGGCTCTGGTGGGACTTTTGGAAAAGGATATAAAGAAGCGTCCGTTTCAAGTGTTGAAAGTAATCATGTTCCAGAAAGTGAAACTGATTTTATTTTTTGTCCCTTTGCTGAAGAATGGGGGTTTTTTGGAAGTGTATTCTTGGTTTTTATCTACCTATTTATGTTGATGAGAATAGTTTTTATTGCAGAAAGGCAGCGCTCTTCTTTTAATAGAATTTATGCCTATTGTGTGGCTATGATTTTATTTTATCACTTTGCAATTAATATTGGGATGAATATCGGTTTTGTACCCGTTATTGGTATTCCCCTTCCGTTCTTCAGTTATGGAGGGTCCTCAATAATGTCTTTTTGTATCATGATGTTTTTACTTTTGAAATTAGATAGTCAACGAAAAGATGTACTGAGATAATGTTTAATATGTACTTTTAAAAAAAGAAAAGATGAACACTACGCTTCCTGATGAAACAAGAAAAAAATATACGAAAATATTTTGGGGATTTGCTTTATTCCCATTTCTGTTTGTTGTAGGATTAATTTTTCTTCAATCAGAGGATGATCTTCCTCCTGTTTCTATGCTAGACAACCCTCCTGAATTACAAGCTTCCTTAATTTTTGGGCAAGATGGGGACACACTAGGGCGTTATTGGCAAGTAAATAGAACAAGTGCTGATTTTAAAAATATCTCTTCCTTTGTATTTGATGCCTTAATTTCAACGGAAGACGAAAGATTTTTAGAGCATTCTGGTGTAGACTTTCGTTCCATTGCAAGATCTTTTTCTTCGTTTGGTCGAGCGGGAGGTGCTTCAACCATTCCACAACAGTTGGCAAAATTACTTTTCACCTTACAACAAAGACAAAAAGAAGAAATTGCAAGAGCAAAAGGTGAAGAAATTATTGGTGGGAACTTTGCCTTGTTTGGAAAACTTAGAAGATTAAATGAAAAAGCTAGGGAAAACATTATTGCAACCCGATTAGAAGCAAGATACACTAAAGATGAAATTATCACCATGTATCTTAATCAATTTGATTTTCTTTATAATGCTGTTGGTATTGAAAATGCCGCTAAAGTATATTTTAATAAATCACCCAAAGCTTTAACAAAGGTAGAAGCAGCAACACTAATTGGGATGTGTAAAAATCCTGGACTTTACAATCCTTACTCCTTTAAAATAAAAAATTACCGCCGATTTATTGCGGCAGATGAGGAAATAAGTCCTGCTGAAGTGAGTCAGGAACAAATAATTAAAGCAAGAGAACATGATTCTTTGAGAGCCATTAAAAGAAGAAACCAGGTGCTTTATCAATGGATGAAAAATAGCAAGGATGGAAATGAAGCTATTAAAAATCAAATTACAAGAGAAGAATTTAATACGCTGTCACAAGAGCCTCTTAAGGTTAATTATCAATCCGTTGATCATAAAATAGGTCCTGGAGCTTATTTTAAAGAAGCGCTACGCACAGAAGTAACTGCTATTTTATTATCAAAAAAAGAAGATGGTAGTTTTCAATATGTAAGAGAGGACGGACAGCCATACGATATTTATAGTGATGGATTAAAAATATATACTACCATTAATTCACGCTTGCAAAAATATGCTGAAGCGGCAGTTGAGGAGCATATAAAAGAAACACTGCAACCAGCATTTGACAATAACAATAGAGGATTAAAAAATTACCCTTTTTCGAATTCAATTGATCAATCTATGGTAGATCAAATCATGGAAAATGCTAGGAGATCAACTGGACGATACAAAATAATGGCTGCGGCGGGTTATTCAGCACAAGAAATTTTGAATTGCTTCAATACTCCAGCACCAATGCGGGTTTTTACATGGAAAAGTAGCAAAGGAAGAGACACGACCATGACACCGAATGATTCTATTAGATATTATAAAGCGTTCTTACACGCAGGATTAGTTTCTATTGAACCTCAAACCGGATTTGTAAGAGCTTGGGTAGGTGGAATAAATGCTGAGCATTTCTCTTATGATCATGTGCGACTTGGTAAAAGACAAGTGGGATCTACTATTAAGCCTTTTGTTTATGCCGCGGCATTGTCAATGAAAGTGGTGAATCCTTGTACTACTTTCGGCGCAGGAGAATATTGTGTGGACTTGGTAGACAATCACAATAAAGTGGTTGGTAAATACTGTCCAAGTGGAACCGCTGCAGGTTGCGTTAAAGATGGGCTTGCGCTTTCTTCTAATCCAATTACAGTCGCTGTGATGGCACGCATGGGAGCTTATAATCCGGTTGAAAAAACGGGTGGGCCTTACCAAATTGAAAAATTATTGAAAGAAACAGATATCTTTTTAAATCCTAATGATGTTGTACCTTCCATGTGTTTGGGAAGTATGGACCTTTCTTTATATCAACTAGTGGCGGCACAATGTATTTTTCCAAATAATGGCGTTTTTGTAAAGCCAACGGCTATTTTAAAAATTCAAGATCGTAACGGGAAAATCATTTATGAGGCAGTTGAAGACAGTAAGCAAGCTTTAAACTCAACGGTTTCCTATGAAATTTTAAAAATGATGAAAGGGGTTATTGAAAGAGGAACAGGAGCAAGTTTAAGAAGTGGTCGTTATGGACCCATAGCACCAACCGCTGGTAAAACAGGGACTACACAAAATAATTCAGACGGATGGTTCATTGGAATTACACCGGACTTGGTAACAGGCGTTTGGGTGGGTGCAGAGGACAGATCGGTTCGCTTTAAATCCATGAATTATGGTCAAGGAGCTCGAATGGCACTTCCAATTTATGGCTTATATATGAAAGAAGTCTATAAGGACGCTAAAATTAGTCTGTCGACGCAAGACTTTTCTATACCCAAGGATTATGACCCAAAAACATACGACTGTAAAGAAGCGGTTATTCCCGAAGAAGCAGATGAAACTGATGTACCATTTGAATTATAAGTATGAATAAAGTAGTAGAAAATGTTGAACAGGCATTAGTTGGAATTGAAGATGGAATGACCTTAATGCTTGGGGGTTTTGGATTATGTGGCATCCCTGAAAATTCCATCGCTGAGCTGGTTCGAAAAGGTGTTAAAAACTTAACCTGTATTTCAAATAACGCTGGGGTTGATGAATTTGGATTGGGACTACTATTGCAAGGAAAACAAATTAAAAAAATGATCAGCTCTTATGTGGGAGAAAATGATGAATTTGAAAGACAAATGCTTTCTGGTGAGTTAGAAGTAGACTTAATTCCGCAAGGAAGTTTGGCGGAAAGATGTCGCGCTGGTGGAGCAGGTATTCCCGCTTTTTATACCCCCGCCGGATTTGGAACTGAAGTGGCAGATGGAAAGGAAATTCGAATTTATAATGGTAAACCACATATTTTAGAGACTGCACTTACAGCAGACTATGCCATCGTTAAGGCTTGGAAGGGAGATACGGCTGGTAATTTGATTTATAAAGCAACAGCAAGGAATTTTAATCCAATGATGGCAATGGCCGGAAAAATAACCATTGCAGAGGTGGAGGAATTAGTGCCGATTGGTAGCTTAGACCCCAATCAAATTCACACCCCGGGAATATTTGTTCAATGCATTTTTCAAGGAAAGAATTTTGAAAAAAGAATCGAACAAAGAACGGTACAAAAAAGGCTTGAAGAAATTTAGAATATAAAAATTAGCAGGAATGGCACTAGATAAAATTGGAATTGCAAAACGGATCGCTCAAGAATTGCGAAATGGCTGGTATGTAAATCTAGGCATTGGAATCCCTACGCTTGTAGCAAACTATATACCTAAGGGAATCGAAGTTGAATTCCAATCAGAAAATGGAATATTAGGAATGGGGCCATTCCCAATGGAAGGAGAAGAAGATGCTGATTTAATCAATGCCGGGAAACAAACCATAACTGCACTTCCTGGAGCTGCTTTTTTTGATTCTGCCATGTCTTTTGCAATGATTCGTGGACAACATGTCCAATTGACTGTATTAGGAGCTATGGAAGTCTCTGAAAATGGAGATATTGCCAATTGGAAAATTCCTGGTAAAATGGTCAAGGGCATGGGGGGCGCAATGGACCTTGTAGCGTCTGCTGATAATATTATTGTAGCTATGATGCACAGCAATAAGGCCGGAGAGTCTAAAATTCTTAAAAAATGTACCTTACCCCTCACGGGCGTTGGATGTGTAAAAAAAGTAGTTACTGAACTGGCAGTTTTAGAAATTAAAAATGGGAAATTCCATCTCATAGAAAGAGCCCCTGGCGTAAGCGTTGAAGAAATTATCTCCAAAACAGAAGGAGACCTAGTTGTTCCAGATTATGTACCTGAAATGAAACTATAAATTTGAAATTAGAAGCAAAATACCACAGCGCAGTAATTGCTTCTATTGAAGCCTCTTTGAAAATTATGGAGGTGTATCAATCAGATTTTAATGCTGAAATTAAAGGTGATGGGTCTCCCTTAACCCTTGCCGATCAAGCCTCCTCGGATATTATACAAAAACACTTAGCTAAAACTGATATTCCAATAACGGAAGAAGAAACAAACAAAGTAGATTTTAATATCCGCAAAACTTGGAAAGCTTCTTGGTGTGTTGACCCATTAGACGGGACAAAAGAGTTCATAAAAAGAAATGGTGAATTTGCCGTTAGTATAGCTTTGATAGACTATGATGCACCTATTTTTGGGGTTATTGCTTCGCCCGTTAAACAAGAATTACTTTTTGGAGGTAAAGATTTAGGGGTGTTTATCTGCTCGTTTGAAGATTATAGTGCCCCTACTAAATGGAAAGAAATTAAGCCTTCACTTCAAGTGAACATGCCTTTACGAATGCTTGTTTCAAGAAGTCACCCCTCAGATGTTGGTGCTGCTTTTCATCATAAGTTACAAGAAAAATTCTCAAAAATAACCAATACCTCTAAGGGCTCTGCTTTAAAGTTTTTTGATCTAGTACTTGGAAATGCAGATGTATATCCTCGTTTTGCGCCAACCATGGAATGGGATATTGCGGCGGGACAAGCAATCTTGGAAGCATTAGGTGGCGGTGTTTTTAATGCCTCTACAGGAATGTCTTTGCGGTATAATAAAGAAGACTTGACCAATCCATTTTTTATTGCTCAAACAGCAGGATTTATGCAAAGAATGTTATGAGAAATAAGCTGCTACTTTTCATGTTTTTCTTACCCCTTTTAAGTTATGGTCAATTAAATTTGTTGCCTATTTCTAGCGCTTTTAAAGATGATTGGTTTAAGCCTACCTTTTATATTAATTCAAATAATAATGGCGACTTTTTACCCATCATTTATCAAATGCGTTCTTTTAAAATACCTAAAGACAGCTTGGAAATAATCGAAATAATGATTGTAACAGAGCCAAAGAAAAATTTTAGGCAGGGTCAATTGATCGAAATTAAAGGGGATGATTATTTAATCTCTTTCTCTCCTTTATTCAATTTTGGGATGGGAAAAGACATCTGTGATACTAATAATGATAAATTATTTCAAAATACTAGGGGGGTATTATTTAAAGGGGCAATAACTGATCGTTTTTCTTTTTCATCCTCCTTTTATGAAAATCAAACCCGTTTTGCCTCTTATGAACAAACCTATATGTCGGAACATGGCGAGATTTATCCCACAACTAATAATAATTATACGCTTCAAAATGCTGTAGTTCCCGGTGCAGCGAGAACAAAGCCATTTAAGAATACAGCCTATGATTATGCTTATGCTGTTGGAAGCTTAGTATATCGTGTTAATAAAAGGCTAGACCTTATTGCTGGGAATAACCAACAATTTATCGGAGCTGGACACCGTTCCTTATTGCTTTCTGACAACAGCGTTGGATCCCCTTATTTTAAATTTAATTATCAAATTAACCAAAAATGGAGTTTTCAATATATGAGAAGCCGTTTGTTGAACTTGGTTCGCAAAAATGTATATTCAACCGTCGAGGGTTACTACCAACCTAAGGGGCTCGCCATAAATTATATCACCTATGCTCCAAATAAAACATTTTCAATTAGTTTTTTTGAAGGGTCTATTTGGGCCAAAGGAGATTCTCTTACTACGACAAGAATTAACCCATTATATTTTTGTCCTGTACCCTTGATTAATAAATTAATTAAAGATGAAACTGTTTATTCAGTAATTGGAACTAATGTCAACTGGATCATTAATTCAACTATAAGAGTCTATGGACAAGGAGCCATTTCCAAATATAAAAATTTGACTTATGCCTATCAAGGTGGTTTTAGACTTTATGAGATATTCAGCATTAGAAAATTAATGCTTCAGATGGAATATAATTTAGTCTCTAAGGATATGTACAGAGCCCCGATTCAAAGATTGTCTTTTACACAATATAACCTTCCACTTGCGCATATAAAAGGTGATGGTTTTAGAGAAATAATAATGCGCGCTAGTTGGTCTAGAAATAACTTTTTCTTTTCTGGAAAAAGTATATTTTATCAATTAATGGACTACAATAAAAATAGTTTAATGTCCATTTCAATGGCAACTTTATCTGAAAATAAATGGATCAATTTCGAACAATTAGAACTTGGTTATCGCTTTAATGAGTCGCTTGACATGACCGCTTTTATTGGAATCACTTATAGAAATAATTTAGGGACAAATGAACCGAAAAATTGTATTTTAAACCTAGGGATTCGCACCAATTTAATCAATCATTATAATGATTATTAAGCAGATAATATTACTCTTTGGGTGCACAATTGCACTTGAGCTTCAGGGCCAAATACAAGAAGGTTTTCTCCTAGCGCCCTTCCAGACAGATTCTGTAAACAAAGAAATAAATGCAACTCATTCCGGTATTTATCCAACAATTCCATTAAATATTGCGAAAAAAACAGGTTTTAGATTAAATAAGAACCATCAAATCATCCCATTAGTTGATCTTGGAATTCAAAATAATACAGAAATAAATTATCGTTCTGGCGGTGGATTATTGTTAGAAGGCACACCTATTAAAAATTTCTATTATAGAATCGGAGCGGCTGTTTATTATGCTAAAAACGACACCTTTTTTCATGTTCCATTTGGCAAAGAAATCGGTCAGAAAAGCACTGGATTTTTAGCGACGCCGATGGGAAGAATTTCCTATTCTCCACATAAATATTTTAATTTTCAATTGGGTTACGATAAGAATTTTATTGGAGAAGGGTCGCGGTCTTTATTTCTAAGTGACTATGGAAAGCCCTATTTATTTGGTCAAATTAAAACCCACTTTTGGCATCTAGATTATTTAGTTTTGTATCAATCACTCAAGGAAAACTACCAAGGAAAAAATCAAACAAAATACGCCGCAAGTCATTTTTTAAGTTGGAATATTACCAAAAAAATAAACATTAATTTTTTTGAATCTGTCATTTTCCGTGCAAAAGATACTTTATTACAACGAGGTTTTGACCCTGAATATTTAAACCCATTAATTTTTTATAGGCCACAAGAATATGCTATAGGTTCTTCTGATAATGCCTTAATAGGCTTGGGGCTTTCAGTAAAAATTAAAAAGTCGAAATTATACAGTCAATTAATTATAGACGATTTCTTGTTGTCGGCTGTTCAAGCGAAAAGTGGCTATTGGGCAAATAAAATTGGGGGGCAAATAGGATTCAAATCAATGTATAAGAAAGGAGACAACAATCTCTTCTACAGAATAGAATTAAATGCAGTGAGGCCGTATACCTATTCTCATTTGAATCCTATGCAAAATTATGGGAACAATAATGCGACATTAAGCCATCCATTAGGAGCTAATTTTATTGAACTCTACTTCGAAGGGAAGTGGCACTATTTAAAAAATACCTATAAACTTTCTGGATCATATGGCTTGATGGGATTAGATAAAAACAACTTGAATTATGGCGCTAACATTTATCAAAGTTATGCGCTGCGTCCATATGATTTTGGCGTTGTAATAGGCCAAGGGACGGTGGTCAATTTTTATAGGTTGAATCTTCAATACAGTCGTGTTATAACTGAAAAAGGCAGTATTTCAGCTTTTGCTGAATTACAATTTCGAGGAGATCAATATCAAATCAACAATACCAGCACTATTCAGTATCATATTCTTCCGGTAATTGGAATACGGTCTCAATTGTGGAACGATTACAGAAACTATTAATAAAAAAAGCAGCCGAAGCTGCTTTCTTATTATTTAGATCGGAGGTTAAAGTCCTATGATTTGTTTCAATTCAACTTCCGTTGAACTTAATTGTGTACCCTCATTACTTAGATAGGTACGGTTAATTAATCGGCCATGAATAGCCACCTTTTTGCCCTGTTCACCATATGTTTCAACAAACTGAGCTAAATTACCCCAGGCAAATACTTTATGCCATTGAACTTGAGACACATATTTTCCATCATTCTTCCGAACCATTTTATGTGTCGCTAAATTAAACCTGGCTACAGCATTTCCATTGTCAAACTTGGTTACTTTAGCGTTATTTCCCATGCTTCCCACAAGGGTTACATAGTTCCTGAAATCACTCATTTTTATTTTTTTATTGATTATATATAGTGGGACCGACTTCCCATTTATTGAAGGCACCATAGGCGTCGATCCTCGTTAGTTTAACTACATTACAATTAAATCATTAACCTCAACCTCTGTGATATAGTTTATTTTACCGTTAGAATTATAAAACCTAGTGGTTAATCTCCCTTCAACTGCTAATTCAACTCCTTCTTTTCCGAATTCTACCACTATTGGTATCCATCTTCCCCAAGCGCTAATTAAATGTTTGAAATTTCGTGCTTTTAAAGTGCCACTTGCATCCAAATAATCCTCCTTAGTGGAGAGGATAAATCTTGCTACCTGTTTACCAGATCCATCTTTTGCAAGTCTTGGAATCGTGCCTACGGTTCCTATTAAATTCACATGATTCATAAACGCTATATTTTATTTTTATTATTTAACTGATTCACTTTTTCCCTGCAATAACAAAAAGTCATTAGCCTCAATGACAGTACTATAGCGCTTTTCTCCTTTTGCATCTTCGTAGGTTTGATGGACTAATTTTCCTTCTATTAGAATTTCCTGTCCTTTTGTTAATGTCTTTTGAGCGCGCTCTCCTGACTTACCCCAAATATTGATGGTGTGCCATTGTGTGTTTTCTTTCCACTCACCGCTTTTATCTTTATAATTCTCATTGGTAGCCAGCGTGAAGCGCGCTAAACTTTTTCCTGAATCAAAGGTTACAAATTCTGGTTCTGCTCCTAATCGGCCAATTAAATTAACCTTGTTTTTTAATGCATTCATTTTCTTATGTTTTATTAATTAAAATTATTTATCATCGATTTTTTTCGTGTTTAAATCAACATTACAAAGTTCCATAGAGTGCCTATTAGGATTCGGTTTTTATTCATTTATTATCGATTATTATTCGTTTATAGTCAGTTATAACGATTCACAATAAGGAAAATGAGCTTTTAGGTGCTCGTGAATTGAGCTGAATAAATCACTAACTTTATACACTTAGAAAACTAGTATGTATAAAAATATCATCATTTCCCAAACAGATGGGATCCAAATCATAACCATAAATAGACCTGAGCAATTAAATGCCCTTAATAAGGTCACTATTGAAGAATTAAGCAACGCTCTAGGTGAAGCTGAGGAAAATGTCTCTGTTGGGGTTATTATATTGACTGGAGCAGGAGAAAAGTCTTTTGTTGCGGGTGCAGACATCAAAGAATTTGCAGATTTCAATATTGCAGAAGGGGGAGCTCTTGCCGAAACGGGGCAGACGCTTTTATTTAATAAAATAGAACAATTGAGTAAGCCTGTAATTGCGGCTATAAATGGTTTCGCTTTAGGTGGAGGGTTAGAATTGGCGATGAGTTGTCATCTAAGGTTGGCGGCTCAAAATGCTCGCTTAGGACTTCCAGAAGTTTCCTTAGGACTTATTCCGGGATATGGTGGAACGCAGCGTTTAGCGCAATTGGTGGGCAGAGGAAAGGCGAATGAAATGATTTTTACTGCCGGAATGATCTTGGCTGATGAAGCGCTTCAAATTGGGTTGGTTAATCATGTTGTAGCGGCAAATGAATTATTAGATAAGTGTTTAGATATCGCAAATAAAATAATGAGAAATTCCCCAATGGCAATTGCGACAGCGATTCATTGCGTTAATGCTGGGTATCAAGATGGCGTAAATGGTTATGAAGTTGAGATTGAATCCTTTGGCCGTTGTTTTGGAACAAAAGATTTTATTGAAGGGACAAGTGCCTTTTTAAATAAACAAAAGCCTAGTTTTAGAAATTAATGAACTCATCAATTAAGCGCTTATTAGGTCAAACAGCCATCTACGGTCTTTCAAGTATTGTAGGTCGCTTGTTAAATTACCTACTGGTACCCCTTTACACCAACGAAGCAATTTTTAAGAACCCCGCGGATTATGGCGTGGTTTCTGATTTATACGCCTGGGTAGCCTTTTTGATTGTATTTCTTTCCTTCGGAATGGAAACTGCTTTTTTTAGATTTTTACAAGGAAGTGATGATAAGGAAAAAGTGTTTTCGAATAGTTTTTTAACAGTTCTAGGTATCAACATATTTTTCTATCTCGGACTGCTCTATTTTAATAATGACATCGCATCCTTAATGCTTTATGAAGGGCATAATGAATATATAGTTTTGCTTGGGGCCATAGTTTGTATTGATGCCGTTGCAGCCATCCCACTTGCTAGATTAAGATCAGAAGAAAGAGCCTTGCGTTTTACTGTGGTTCAGCTAAGTTCAATTGGGGTTAATGTAGCGCTTAACCTAATATTGCTCCTCGGATTTTTTAATCCGGCCAGACCTGAAGAGGGAATTCTATTTATTTTAATAGCGAATCTATGCGCCTCTCTCGTTAAAATCATCTTGGTTTACGATGTTATTTCAAAAGTAATTCTCAAAATTGATTGGATACTGGTTAGACAATTGGTGAAATATTCCTTTCCACTCGTAATTGCTGGATTTGCTGGAATAATCAACGAAACTTTAGATCGGGTCTTGCTTAAACAATTATTGTATTACGAAGGCAATTCTCTAGAATACGCCACTGCTCAAGTAGGGATTTATAGCGCATGTTACAAATTGGCCATGCTGGTTACTATTCTATTACAGGCATATCGTTATGCCGCTGAACCTTTCTTTTTTGCGCAACTTAAAAATGAAGATCGCAATAAAGTATATGTTAAAATCATGAATTTATTCATCGCTGTGGTATGCCTTGCCTTTTTAGTGGTTTCGATTAACATCAGTATTTTTAAATATTTCATACAGACAGAAGCCTACTGGGCCGGACTACGGGTAGTCCCAATTTTATTATTAGCCAATGTCTTTTTAGGAATTTACTACAATCAAAGCATCTGGTATAAATTAAGTGGGAAAACAAAATTTGGTGCCCTAATTGCTGTTTCCGGTGCAAGCTTGACGGTGCTTATTAATGTGTTATTTATACCAAGCTATGGCTTTATGGCTTGCGCTTGGGCGACCTTAGTAGTTTATGCGTTTCAAATGATTCTATCCTATTTTCTCGGTCAGAAACATTACAAAATCCCTTACAATACTAAAAAGTTTGCGATTTATGTAGGTGGAGCAATCTTGATTTATTTCCTCTTTTCTCTGATGAGAAACCTCATGGGACTAGAAATAAAAGATTCACATCTAGGCATATTGTTCGCAGGGAATCTAATGATTCTTATTTATCTAGTTGGGATTTTCCTGTTTGAGAAAGGAATGTTTAAAAGATCCTAATACCTAATTAAAAAAAGATAGTTGACGAGCCTGTTCTTCTTTTGAATTCCCAACACTAATAAAGTCATCATAAACAAATAAAGGTCTTTTTAAAAAAGTATATTCTTCTAAAATTAGTGCTTTAATATCTTGATCGCTCAACTGTTTTGTAGCCAAAGCCATAGACTTATATTTCATAGAGTTTTTAGAAAAAAGGCCGCTTAATGATCCTGTTTTTTGGACAATAAAATCTAATTCCGCTTCAGTAATTGGAGTCTTTTTGATGTCTACTAAAACAATATCAGAGGGAAGGGTGAGGCTTTTAATTATTCTTTGACAAGTCGAACAAGTACTTAAATAAAATACACGCTTCATTGCTATTTAGCTAAACTCATCATATGCTGCTGTTAAATTTGCAGCAATCATCGCAGCTGTTCCGCCCTCAATATGATGTCTTTCTAAAAAATGAACCAAAACACCATCTTTAAACAATGCAATGGATGGAGATGATGGAGGATAGGGAAGAAAATATTTTCTCGCTTGTTGTGTTGCCTCACCATCTACACCAGCAAATACAGTAGCTAATTTGTTAGGCGTTTTATCGTGCTGTAAAGACAATTTTACCCCTGGGCGCATATTACCTGCAGCGCATCCACAAACGGAGTTTACAACTACCAAAAGAAGTCCTTTCGATTCTTCTAAGGCAGTATCAACTTCTGTTGCAGTTTCTAATTGGTTAAAGCCTACATTAAGCAGGTCGTCTTTCATTGGTCTAACTAATTCTGGAGGATACATTTTTTAATTTTTTATACTGCAAAATTAGCTTAAAATATTTTACAAAGAGAATAATAATTAACGCAAAACATTAACATGACCCGCAATTGTAAATATTCGCGACTTATCATCTGAATAAACAATTTTCCAATTATAAGTGCCCGACTGAACATCAAGACCATTGTAGTTGACATACCATGGCTCTGTCAGATCATTTGTGATAAATATCATTTCTCCCCAACGATTGTAAATTGATAATTCATAATCCTTAACCATATCATTATTTGAAAATATTGGTTTAAACTCATCATTAATACCATCACTATTTACAGTTACTGTGTTTGGAACATTTACCCGAAGTGTTTCATTAATAATAAAATATGCCTGGGTTTGATCCGTACAACCATTGGTGTCACTAGCAATTAAAGTAACTATATAACCTCCATTTTGTTCTGGTGGGTAAATGTGTCCTGGATTTACTTCTTGAGAACCTAATGATAGATCACCAAAATTCCAATCATAGAATTGTGCGTTCGTTGAATTATTTACAAAATTAATTAAGCCTGAATAATAATCAATTTCTGTAGTAGTCGCCTGGAAGGAAGCAATAGGGTTCGGGAAGACTTGAATTAGACCAATTTCACTTAAGGTATCTGAACAACCATTTGCGTTGGTCACAATTAAAGTAACATCATAAACACCCGCAGTTGAAAAATAGATAGTAGGGTTTTCCAAAGTACTTGTGGTACCGTTAGAGAAAATCCACTCATAGGTAAGCCCTGTTCCAATAGTGGTGTTGGTGAAGTTGATATATAATTGTGCGCATCCTGTTGTATCACTAATTGTAAATGATGGCGCTATATTATTCAAGGTATCCATCAAGATTGGGAGACTAATACTACAACCATTACTATCAGATACAATAATCTCATATTGACCACTAGGTAATGCACTCATTATATATTGTCCACCGCTGTTCCCTATTTCAAATCCTATTGGATCCGTATACACTGTTGATGAATTTAAATTCCACATTACATTGTATGGGGCGCTTCCGCCAAAGGCAGTAACTTGAATTTGACCTTGATTATTGGTACATCCACTTGAAGCAATAATATTTGCTGTCGCACCTAAAGTAATTGTTGGCTCTGTCAATACTATTCCAATAGTGTCAATACTACAGTTGTGTGCATCAACTAATTGCAGCATGTATAGACCTGGACATAAATTATCAAAATTATATACTGTTCCCGTAGGATCTTGGGAAGGAATAACTAAATTATCAATTACACTATAGTTACCTGCATTAAAATATAATAAATTAACTGTATAACCTGGTGTACCACCTGCAGGGTTAAAGGATATTTGACCTGAACAAGAGCCCTTACAACTAATATTCGTAGTGATGATACTATCAAAAATTAAAGCGTCAGGGTTTTCGACAGTAAAGGCAAAGGTTCTAACACAATTTAATGCATCCTTAACAGTAAGCGTATAGGTGCCTGCTGTTAATCCTGATATGGTTATTGGTGGTGAATAATTGTAAGTAAATGGTCCCGCTTGAGCTGCAGTAATACTTCCGCCGAGTGAAGCAGACCAAGAATAAGTATAACCTGTCATAAATATTGGTGTGCCACCCGTCAACATACCCACAGAAATAGAGCCATTATTATCACCATAACAAAGCGGCTTAATAATATTTATATTAAGCGCATTTATTTGAGTGGGTTGGGTGATGGTATCTTGAAGTGCGACTGCTATACAACCATTTGCATCTACAGCAGTAACATTATAAACATTGGCTATTAGGTTATTAATTATATAAGTTCCTGGAGTAATTAACTCAGGACCAGCCGGATTACCATTAGAAGTATAAGGACCAAAACCTGTCGTAGAACCCGTCCACGAAATGTCATACGCCCCAGTACCACCCAATAATGTTACCGTTATTAAGCCCGAAGAATCTCCAAAACAAGAAATGGTATTACTAACAAGAGAAATAGTTAATGTATCTGGATCAATTATAGTAAAGGTTGTGTCTTTAACACAGCCATAAGAATCTGTTACTGTCAAGGTATAAAGTCCAGGCGTAAGAATATTTAAATTTGGAGCAGACCCTTGGCCACTTGGAATGGTCCCACCACCTGAAGCTACCCAAGAATACAAATATCCAGTAGGTGATGGCGTTCCACCAGAAACACTTGTATAGATATTAGCATCGGCATCTCCATGACAATTTATGATATCGACATAGGTACTAGGATAATTAAAGATTATTGGAAGCGGTTCAATTATTTGGATTGAATCCACTGAACTGATACATCCAAACAAATCACTTACTTGTAAAGAATAATAGCCTGCTGGAAGATTGCTTATTGATTCCGTAGAAGCAAATATATTGGTTGGATTATACCATAAATAATTATATCCTGGAGTACCACCACTGACAGTCATATTTATGGCTCCAGTTGCTTCACCGTGACACTGTACATTAACAGTTGTAAAGGCCATCGAAATACCAGAAGTGGGTTGAAGGATGTCAAAAGTAATTGTAGCGTTGCAATTTAAGGCATCCGTCACAACTAGTGTATAGGTTCCAGCAGCTAAATTAGTCTGATTCAACGAAGTACTAGGCATGTTTGGACTTGGACCATTCCATAAATAGTTGTATGATGGCACACCACCCGCAACAGTTGGTGTAATATTACCTGTTGCATTTCCATAACAGAAGACATTGGTAGTAATGGCTGAAATTGTTATCGCAGAAGTTGGTTCTGATATAGTGGCTGTTTCTGTATGAACACAGTTGTTAGCATCCGTAATAACTACAGTATATTGACCTGCAGGTAAATTGCTTATGTTTTGTAAGGTGCTTAACGGAGAAACTAATGATCCTGTACTTGATCCATTATGCCATTCAAAAGTATAAGGAACGGTTCCGCCTGTTACAGATACACTTATTGATCCTGTAGATCCCCCGTTACAATTGTTATTAGAAATAACTACTGAAGAAGTAATAATTGGTGGTTGAGTAATATTAAAATTATAGATAGGTGTGAAACATCCATTTGCATCTGTTACCACAACGGAGTAGTTACCTATATTCAATCCTGTTATAGTGGGTCCACCTGCAGGAATGATTGGGCCAGGACCTGTCCATGCATAAGAATAGCCTGGTGTTCCTCCGGTAATGGTTAAAGATATTTCTCCATCACTTTGGCCATAACACAAAACATTAGTTGGAACCCCGGTAGCAACCAACGGGAATGGTTGGGTAACGGTACTTGAAATATTAATACTGCAACCATTAGCATCTGTTACTGTAAACACATAAACACCCGCCGCTAATCCAGTTAAGGTTGCAGGTGTATTGGTAATATTTGGAATCGTTGCTGAAAAAGGCACGGTTACTCCTGTAACTAAATAAGGCGGCGTACCGCCAATCCCTGTAATGGTGATGGTACCGTCTGTAGCGTTAAAACAAGTGACTTGTGTAGAGGTTTCACCAGCACTAATAGGTGTTGCTGGCTCTATTATGTTTACCGTGTTGGTAGTTTGACAACCATTGGCATCTGTAATAGTTGCTGTATAAGTCCCTGCTATTAAGCCATTAGGATGATTAATACTACCGATAGTAGCAGATGTAGAAGATCCAGGAATATTACCGTTGATTGTAGTCCATAAATAGGTATATCCTGGTGTGCCGCCGAATGCGGAAACGCTTGCTTCTCCTGATGCGTCACCATGACATAACACATTTACTTGACTCGAAGTAGAGCCTAGTATTGAAGCTGGTTCAGTAATCGGAACAGAAATTGTCGAAAGACAGCCGTTAGCATCAGTAATAGCAATTATATAATTTCCTGCACATAGACCTGCTTGTGAATATGGTGCACTAATGGTTGAGGTTACAGGTAAAATACATGGGCCACTCGCAATTGGGGAAAGCCAATCAACAGTATAGGGAGATACCCCTCCACTCGGCGAAATTAATATAGCACCTGTTTGGTTACCGGTACAAAGAACATTGGTTGGAGTGGATGTCACTGCAAGGGCGGTTGGACTACCCACAACAACTGACAATGGTTGATAAACACATCCATTAGCGTCTGTTACGGTAAAGGTATAAGGAACTCCATTGCTATTGGCTGGAACATTTATCATAGTTTGTCCAGCAGGAAAAACAGGTGGAAGAAGCGTAGGATTAGGGATGATAGGCGATCCAGTCCAAGTTAAATTTTGACCTGTAATGGTATAAGGAGCCGTACCACCATTTGCACCAATTGTTATGGTTCCTGTTGAAGGAACATTAGTAATTGGGAAACAAAGTTCATCGGTGTGACTTATACCTGCTAATAAAGCTGATATAGGTTGGTTAATATTGACTGTAGTTAAAGAAGTACAATTATTTGCATCCGTTACCACTACCTGATAGCTTCCTGAAGGTAAATTTGTAATGGTTGGTACTGTTGAAGAACCCGGAATATTACCATTGGTAGTGGTCCATAAATAAGTATACGCTGGAGTACCACCACTTACTGCAATGCCGGCTTGTGCTGTCGGAATACCATAACATAAAACATCAGTATTTGTTGGCGTTAGAGCAAGTGCTGCTGGTTCAAGAATTGTAGCGCTTATGGTGGTGTCGCAGCCATTTAAATCTGTAATTTCAAAAACATAAGTTCCTGGACAAAGATTTGAATAGGCGGTTGTTCCTGTTACCACTTGCGAAACTGGTAAAATACATGGGCCTGAGTTTGGTCCAGATAACCAAGTAATAGTGTAGTTTGGTGTTGCTCCACTTGGTGTTATAGTGATTTCCCCATCATTATCTCCGTTACAGGTAACATTTAATATACTTACTGTAGCTTGCAAATAGGTGGGCTGAGTTATACTTGTTGAGACAGTTGTTAAACAGCCATAAGAGTCACTTATGGTATAATTGTAAGAGCCTGCGACCATCCCTAGAGAAACAGTGTTTCCGCCGGAGAATTGTACAGAAATAGGTCCATTCCATGGAGATGTAAATGGAGCAATGATATTATATGGCGCGGTACCTCCACTTGGAATTATGGTAATGGTGCCGTCATTATTATTTAAACAAGTTTCATTCGTATGACTAATTGTTGCCGTCAATGGATTGGCAGGACCAATAATATTAAAAGTTGCGTTGCTTGGACAGCCATTGGCATCAGTAACACTAGCAGAATAAACTCCTGGTGCTAGTCCAGCAATAGATAAGCCATTACCAATATTAGTTCCTGAAGCATTTAACCATGAAATAGCATATAATGGAGTACCACCACTTACAATCGCTTGAGCCGTGCCCGTTCCTGGTAAACAATATACGGTATCGTTCACTACATTGAATACCAGCGGTGCCGGCTCCGTAATAGTTGCAGAAGTATTTATAGTACAGCCATTAGCATCAGTAACTACAACACTATAAAGTCCAGGGCATAATCCCGTTGCATTGGATTGATTCACTGGAATACTACAAGGTGAACCTGCGGTACTTGTCCACACATAGGAATAAGGTAAAACCCCACCATTTACCGTTACATTAATGGAGCCATTACTTAATCCATTACATGTTACATTAGTGCTAGCAACCGAGTAGGTAAGCGCTGTAGGTTGAGCAATATTTACGGTTTGTGAATACGAACAATTATTTAAATCTTCTACTATTATGCTATAATTGCCTGCCAATAAACCTGGAATGGTATATGTTCCTCCTGAATTATTTATTTCTAGTCCTGCTGTTGGGAAGGGTGGTCCTGGAGTCCAAGATATATTATATCCAGGAGTTCCCCCTACAACATTAACTGAAATTGATCCTGATGTATCATCAAAACAAGCAACATCAATATCTGTAATAGTTGCCAACATCGCTTGTGCCGGAGCAGTAATACTAAATTGCACAATGATCTCACAACCATTAGCATCTGTGATGGTATCATAATAATCTCCCATACAAAGATTAGGTATAGAGGAAGTTGTTTGCCCTGAACTCCAACTATGGGTATAAGGAGCGGTGCCTCCGCTTGGCACTGCCGTTGCAATACCTGTACATTGCCCATAGCAAAGTATGTTTGTTTGAGTTGGCGTTGCAATTAAAGGCGAATTTGGGGCAATAATGGCTTGTGTAAATACCACTGGACAGTTGTTCGCGTCTGTAACATTAATGGAATAAACTCCTTGACAAAGTCCATTAGCAGAAATCACTCCCGAATTACTGATTATTGTTGATGGAACAGAACAAATTGCAGGCAAGCCGCTCACAGACCAAGCAACGGTATAGGGAGTCGTTCCTCCTGTTGCATTAAATGCGATTTGACCATTCATATCGCCATAACATAAAACATTATTGGCAGATAAGTTAGAAATCGTTAATGGGTTACTTGGTTGCGTAATAACAATGTTTTCACTGCTTGTACAGCCATTGGCATCCGTTATTGTTACCGTATGTGTTCCAGCCGTAACAATCGGATAAATATAGCTTCCGCCCTGCGTCGTAATAGCAGTTGAACCTGGGCTTAATGTTGTTGAGGTTAAGGTATAAGGCGGTGTTCCTCCATTCGTAAGAATTGTAATTGTGCCGTCGCTTCCACCAAAACAATTGACATTAGATGAATTATGACTTGAGGTAAGCGGCGATGCGGGACCAGAAATAGTATAACTTGCGTTTATTGAACAAGCATTATTATCCGTAATGGTTAAAGTATAGGTGCCCGGTGCTAGAGTGGTAATACAATTTGTTGTTGCAGAATTTGACCATGAATAACCATAAGGAGCAGATCCGCCTGTTACATTTACGCAAATGCTACCTGTATTCTGACCTGCACACAAAAGATTAGTGATGGTTGGTGTTGCAAGCAATGGATTAGCCGGTTGAATTATGGTTGTAGATAAGGACTGCGAACAGAGTCCATTATTATATTGGAGTTGAATAGCATAAGTTCCGCCTGCCAAATTATTAATAGTATAAGGTGAAGTTGTAATATTTCCCGAATAAGTTCCGGAAGGATTTGAAGGGGAGGGCCCTGTCATATTATAGGTAACAGGATAAGATCCTGGAGGTGTTGTAATGGTAATTTGACCTGTCGTTCCGGGATTACATAAAATTGCATTGGCAGATACACTCGCTGCAAAAGCAGGTGGCTCAATAATCGTAAATGGACTTGAAGCTTGACAACCGTTAGCATCCGTTACGCTAAGGGAATAAACCCCAGGATATAAATTAGTAATTGGATAGTTGCCTCCTGAAAGATTGATTTCAACACCTGCAGGATTAAACACTGGCCCTACGGGACTTGTAGTTTGATAAACAACTTGATATCCTGGGGTTCCTCCAGAAGCTGATAGTTGGACACTTCCGTTATTTAAGCCATAGCATGAAATGTTTACAAGTGATGACAATGAAATTGAAACCGGTAATAATGGTTCCGTTACTGTCCAAGTTTGCGCAGGAAGTTGACAGCCATTTAAATCAGAAACTATTAATGTATAGTTCCCAGCAGGAATGCCTGTTAAATTATTTATTGAGCCTCCCGGTGTCCAATTATAGGTATAAGGCCCAACACCACCTGTTAAGGTAGTCGTTATTGCTCCGGTGCTTGTGCCCTTGCACAATACATTTGTAACTACACCTGTCAATGTTAAAATTGGTGGTTGATTAATCGTTATAACCACTGAATTGGTACACCCGTTTGCGTCTGTAATTAATACGGTATAATTTCCTGCAAGCAAATTACTAATTACAGTGTTGGTTGATGAGATACTTGATATAATCCCACTTATTGATGGATTGGTGCTGGTGATCAAATAATTTAATGGGGCGGTTCCTCCAAAAGTATTAAAGGTAATTGATCCTGTAGATTGACCATTACAAAGTACCGAAGCGGCAGAAACTGTTAAAGATATTGCTGGAGGATTATTTACAATAATTGAATTCAATGGGGAGGTACATCCATTAGCGTCCGTTACCAATAAATTATATGTGCCTCCGGATAAACTAGTGTATGAATAAGTTGTGTTAGTAGTTGGGACTACTACTACAGGAGCGCCGATTCCAGTAATAGTATAATTTGATGTGCCACCCGTAATAGAAACTAAAATTTGACCATTATTTGAGTTATGGCAAGTTAGATTGCTTACTGTTGCAGTAGCTGAAATGGCAGTTAATGGTTGCAGTATCGTCCAAGTTTGACTCGTTGAACAAGAATTGGCATCTGTTACGGTTAAAGTATAGACTCCTGCTGGAATATTTACTTGAGAAGATGCCGTAGCACCAGAACTCAATACACCGCCTGCACTTGCTGTCCAAGAGTATGTATATCCGCCTGCACCACCGCTTATTGTAGGGATAATACTAGTACTTAATCCATAACAGGCAACAGGTAATGGATTTGCTAAAATAGATAATACTGGTGCTTGATTTATTGTTGTATTAATTTGAATATTACACCCATTTGCATCTGTAATGGTAATAGTATAAACTCCTGCAGGTAACAAACTAACCATGCTTGCAGTGCCTGATGTTAAAGACCCATTAATTGCTGAAGGTATTGGCCCAACAACTGTATAGGTAAGTGGCGCTACGCCACCATTTCCAATAATACTAAGTTGACCCGTTGATTGGCCATAGCACGCAACATCTATTGGTGTGACAGTTAAAATTAATGGTAATGGAGCTATAATTTGTATGTTGAAATTGGTATCACAACCATTTTGATCAATAACTTGTAGGCTATAATTTCCAGCAGCTAAAGGAGAAAACAATCCTATATTGCTAAGCGATGGATTAATATTTAATTGGCTTTGAGTAGAGGTTCCTATTAATGTTAATGTAGCGGTATAAGGACCTATTCCACCATTCACAGATATTGATAATTGGCCATTATTGGAGTTATAACAAGTAAGTGGTACAATATCAACAACACTTACTAAAATATGCGAGGCCGGTTGTGTGACTGTATATTGACTATTAATTGGACATCCATTGTTGTCTGTAATTCCTACTGTATAAGTCCCCGCGCAAAGACCATTAATGTTGGGAGTTGTTGCAGTGTTTGACCAAAGATATTGATATGGTGCTACACCTCCACTTACTGTGGTGGCAATGACACCATTACATTCACCATAACAAGCAATTGGATTGCTTGAAAAACTTAATGCAAGTGGTGTTGGTTGTGAAATAAGTACCGAAGAAATGTTTGATGTACAACCATTCGCATCATAAACAATAACATTATAGGTGTTTGCAGATAAGTTGGTAACGGTAGAAGATGGAGGTGTAAATGGTGTGCCTGAAGGAAGTGTTGGCGTAACATTTACTGTATATGGACTAATTCCCCCTGAGATTCCAACTGAAAAAGCACCATCACTTAATCCAAAACAACTTACATTAAAAGGTGAAATAATATTGGTGGTAATTGGAGCTAATGGAGTAGTGATTTGAATTGTTTGAAAGTCTTGACAACCATTATTATCTGTAATTACTACCTGATAACTTCCAGGAGATAAGCCAACTACTGTATAATTTTGATTAATATTTGCTATTTCATTCCCTGATGGATTTATTATTGGTCCTGTAGGAGGTGTTATGGTCACATTAAATGGTCCTGTACCGGTTGTAGGCGTAACTGTTATTGTTCCATTATTACTGCCATAACAGGTAACATCAGTTTTTGAGAAAGTCGCAACAAATGGAGTTGGAGTAATGATAATACTATCTGAATAAGTCGCATTACAGCCGTTAGCATCTGAAACTATAACCGAATATATACCGCAGGTTAATGAAGAAGGGTTTAATGCGTTTGCAGGAATTGTAGTTGCTGAGCAAGTAATTGCTGGATTCTGTAAAGGTGACCAAGACCAAGCAGTCTGATAATATGGATTTGATGCATTAGGCGTACCTCCTGAAAGAGAAAGATTTATAAAACCAAGGCTGGTACCATCGCACAAGGGACCAGAGTCTTGCCAAACAATTTGAGTCGGGGTAGGTTCATTCACTAAAGTTATGACTGTCGTTTGACATCCATTAGCATCGGTAACTTGTAATTGATAGTTACCATAAGGTACATTTATCGGATCAGCAAACGCCGCTTGGCTTGGTGGCATTGGACCTCCAACACCTCCTATCAATGACCAGATATAAGAATATGGTGCTGTACCTCCTGTAGTTGTGCTGTTTATTGCACCATCACTATAACCAAAACAAGTTGTATTGGTAACATTATTTACAACTGCAGTTAAAGGACTATTTGGCTGATTTATAGTTAAGTTCTCCGTATGACTACAGCCGTTATTGTCAATGATTTGTAGTGCATATGGCCCTGATGATAAATTTGATACGGTAAATAATCCACCGGAAGCGGGAATATTTCCTTGAGCAATTCCATTCAAATTAACCGAATATCCTGGCGTCCCTCCAGTAGCAAGAAACGATATTGAACCAGTTGTTCCATTAAAACAGTTCACATGCAGAAGATTAATATTCTGTATGGTTGGTGAGCTTAATGGATTGGATATTATATAAAATGGTGAATTTATAGAACACCCATTTATATCAGAAATTTGAACTGTATAAGTTCCTGGAGCAAGACCACTTTGATTTTGCTGCAAAGAATTAGATAAAGTAATTGGATTATTACTTGCATCAAAACCAGTCCATATAAAACTATAAGCAGGCGTTCCACCGGTTACTGCTGGAGCTATACTTCCATTGGAAAGTCCAAAACAAGTGATTTGTTGTGGCGTTGCACTCACAGCAACTGGACTTGGTTGAGGAACTGTTAAGTTCAATATATATTGACAGCTATTGGCATCCGTGATGGTATAACTTAA
>CANLAQ010000014.1 GCA_947488235.1 Flavobacteriales bacterium
AAGATATCATCTTCTTTTATCTTATCATAATCAGCTTCATTAGCAAAAGTCAAACCCAACATTCCTTGCTTTTTCAAATTGGTCTCGTGAATTCTCGCAAATGATTTTACTAGCACCGCTTTAACACCCAAATGTCTTGGCTCCATTGCAGCGTGCTCACGAGAAGATCCTTCACCATAATTGTGATCTCCTACAACAATCGAAGGAATTCCAGCCGCTTTATAAGCTCTTTGCACTGCTGGCACTTCACCATAAGTTCCAGTTAACTGATTCTTCACTGTATTTGCTTTACCATTAAAAGCATTCTCAGCACCAATTAATAGGTTATTGGAAATATTATCTAAATGACCACGATATTTTAACCAAGGTCCCGCCATGGAGATATGATCTGTAGTACATTTCCCTTTTGCTTTAATCAAAAGTTTTGCATTTTCGATATTTTCGCCATCCCAAATCGGAAAGTTTTCAAGTAATTGAAGTCGAGAAGAATCTGCAGAAACATTTATTTGCACACCACTTCCATCTGCCGCAGGTGCTTGATATCCATTGTCTTCTACTGCAAAACCTTTTGTGGGTAATTCATCACCATGAGGAGCTGTCAATTTAACAGCTTCTCCTTTATTATTCATTAAGGTATCTGTTAAAGGATTAAACCCTAAATCTCCAGAAATTGCAATTGCAGCTACCATTTCAGGGGAAGCAACAAAGGCATGTGTATTTGGATTTCCATCGGCTCTTTTAGAGAAATTGCGGTTGAAGGAGTGAATGATTGTATTTTTTTCTTGCTTCTCAGAGCCTTCTCTCGACCATTGACCAATACAAGGTCCACAAGCGTTGGTGAAAATCTTGGTGCCCATTTTCTCAAAGTCATCTAAGATTCCATCTCGTTCTGCTGTAAATCGAACTTGTTCAGAACCTGGATTGATTCCAAAGGCAGCCTTTGGTGAAATTCCATTCGCTACTGCTTGTTTTACGATAGAGGCAGCTCTCGCTAAATCTTCATAAGAAGAGTTGGTACAAGATCCAATTAATCCCCATTCTACTTTTGTAGGCCAATCATTTGCTAATGCTTCAGCTTTCATTTGTGAAATTGGTGTTCCTCTATCTGGTGTAAATGGTCCGTTAATATGTGGTTCTAATTCACTTAAGTTAATTTCTATCAGTTCATCAAAATAGTCTGCTGGATTGGCATATACTTCTGGATCTCCCGTCAAGTGAGCTGCAATCGCATCGGCAGCCTCTGCTACTTCAGTTCTTCCAGTGGCTTTTAGATAACGACTCATAGCATCATCATAACCAAAAGTTGAGGTGGTTGCTCCAATTTCTGCGCCCATATTACATATAGTACCTTTACCTGTACAAGAAAGTGAAATGGCACCGTCTCCAAAATATTCAACGATGGCACCTGTCCCGCCTTTAACAGTAAGAATATCTGCTACTTTCAAAATGACATCCTTTGCAGAAGTCCATCCATTCAATTTTCCTGTTAATTTAATTCCAATAAGTTTTGGGAATTTTAATTCCCAAGCCATTCCTGCCATAACATCTACAGCATCTGCACCACCAACTCCAATAGCTACCATTCCAAGTCCACCAGCATTTACTGTATGTGAATCGGTTCCAATCATCATTCCACCAGGAAATGCATAATTTTCTAATACTACTTGATGAATAATCCCTGCTCCTGGTTTCCAGAATCCTATTCCATATTTATTTGAAATAGAAGAAAGAAAATTAAATACTTCATTATTTTGATTCAAGGAGTCTTGTAAATCTTTACTCGCTCCAACGCGAGCTTGAATTAAATGGTCAGCATGAACAGTTGAAGGAACTGCTACGCTTTTTTTGCCAGCTTGCATGAATTGTAAAAGCGCCATTTGTGCTGTTGCATCCTGCATCGCTACTCTATCTGGTGCAAAATCAACATATGATTTTCCTCGCTCATAGGCTTGTGCTGCATTACCTTCCCAAAGATGGGCATAAAGTATTTTTTCAGACAAGGTTAAAGGTCGACCAACTTTTTTTCTAGCCGCTTCAATGCGCTCTGGATAAAGGGAATAAACCCTTTTTATCATTTCAATATCGAAAACCATCATATTCATTTATTATTTGCAATGCGAATTTAAGAAATTTGATTGATGTCTTCTTATTAGAAGGGGATAGATTTTCAGAAATTTGGTCAAATTTATTATTTGGTGTAATTTGTACTCCTAAATTATGCCTATGAAATGGTTTGTATTCGCTTTTATTTCTCCTTTTCTTTTTCTTCTTTCGGATTTACCCCAAGGAACAGCTTCTTACTATGGCGCTAATTTTCAAGGTCGAAGAACTTCTTCAGGGGAGCGTTTTCATGTGGATAGTTTAACCGCCGCTCACAAAAATTATCTTTTCGGAACTGTTGTCCGCGTTAAGAATTTAAAAAATGATTCCATTGTCTTGGTGAAAATTAATGACAGATTACCGCAAGGATCTTCTCGGATTATTGACTTAAGTTATGCCGCCGCAAAAAAGTTAAATTTTATTCGAGCTGGTCTCACTAAAGTGAGTCTTGAGATCATAGATACTGTACCTTTGCATAAGTAATTTAATCTTGTATTTTGTTTTCTCATCTAAAAATTCTTGATCTTTCAACGGTACTTGCAGGACCTGCAGTGGCTACTTTTTTTGCTGAATTGGGTGCTCAAGTTTTGAAAATTGAAAATAAAAAAGCTCCAGATGTAACCCGATCATGGAAATTAAAAGGAGAAGCAAATGAGAATGTTTCCGCCTATTTTTCAAGCGTAAATTTCTCCAAGAAATACACTCAATTAGATTTGTTGAATTCTGATGATTATCAATTTCTCCTGAAATTGGTGGAAGATGCTGACATTCTGATTTCGAATTTCAAATTTGGTGATGCAGAAAAACTTAAGGTATCCGATAAGTTATTACATCAAATTAATCCAAAATTAATCATTGGAAAAATCGAAGGGTTTGGTGCTGCTGAGGATAGAGTTGCTTATGATTTGATTCTTCAAGCAGAAACGGGTTACATGTCAATGAATGGTACTCCGGATAGTGGTCCTGTAAAAATGCCCGTTGCACTCATAGATGTTTTAGCAGCCCATCAACTTAAAGAAGGTTTGCTATTGGCTTTACTTCAAAGGCATTCTCATCCTGTGCCGCAATCTATTTCTGTTTCTCTTTATGATGCTGCTATTTGTAGTTTATCCAATCAGGCATCTAATTTTTTAATGCAGCATAAAGTCCCCGAGCGCATGGGAAGTCTGCATCCTAATATTGCGCCCTATGGTGAATTGTTTCAGACTGCTGATCATAAGACCGTCACCTTTGCGATCGGAAGTGATCTGCATTTTGAAAAACTTTGTACTTATTTGAATAAGGTTCAAATTTTTGAAAATCCCTTATATAATTCTAATCAAAATAGAGTAGTGCACCGTCAAAGCTTATATGAAGAGCTTCTTCCTGTAATTGCTGCTCTAAATGCTGCTGATTTAATGGTGGACATGAAAAATCTACATATTCCTTTTGGAATGATAAAGAATCTAAAAGATGTGTTTGAGCATCCAGCTGCATTGAAATTAGTGCGCGAAGAAATGATTGAGAATACCCCGACAAAAAGAATTACTCAAATAGCATTTAAATGGAATTAACGGTACGCGCTCCTCAAACGGAAAGTGAGTGGACTGCATACTACGATTTGCGGTTTAGGGTTTTGCGTCAACCTTGGGGACAAAGTGTGGGTAGTGAAAAAGATAACAATGAAGAAAGTGCTTATCATTTTGCACTATATAAAGAAACTACCTTAATCGCTGTTGTGCGTTTAGACGAAAAAAACCAAAGTGAATTTCAAGTCCGATATATGGCAGTTGAACCCAGCTATCAAGGTCAAGGAATGGGGAAGATTTTATTTGAGTATGTTATGGGTTTTTGTGCTTCAAAAAATGCTACAGAAATCATATTAAATGCAAGAGAAATAGCGCTTCCTTTTTACAGAGCAATGAATTTTGAAATAGTTGAAAAATCGCATTTACTCTTCAATGAAATTCAGCATTATCTGATGCGGAAAATAGATTAAAATTCTATTACAGCACTACAAATTTTATCGCTTCTTTTAATACTTCATTACTAAAGAATTGGATGAAGTAAACGCCACTGCTTGGTGCAACAAAGGTTGTATTATTGCTATTGATTTCCTGTTGCGCAATTATTTTTCCTTGAAAATCTAAAATTCTAATTTCATTAGCACCATCGTTTTCAATGTGTATGGTATTACCACCATTGCTTGGATTTGGAAACACTTTGAAGGATGAATTAGCATTTTCTTGAATACCATTGAATAGGTTATCTTCAATTACATCAAAGTTACTAGTCAATACACAGCCATTTTGATCGGTAATGCTTACTGAATATATTCCAGCATTCAGTTGGTTAATTTGCTGTGTTGTTGCACCAGTATTCCAAAGGTAAGTGTATAATGGTGTTCCACCAGTAACATTTAAATTGATGGAACCTGAATTATTACCATTAGAATTGGTAACATTTGAGACTAAATTTAAAGTTGCAGGTTCGCTTATTAAATATGATTTATAAGTAACACATCCGTTTCCATCTGTAAAAGTCAAGCGATAATTTCCTGCTGACAAATCTGTAATATCTTGTGTTGAACTCCCGTTGTCCCATGCATAGATATAATTTGGTGTGCCTTGAAGAACTGTTACATCAATAGAACCATTATTCATTCCATTGCAACTGATGTTTTGAGTTGAAGCTGAGATCTGAGTAGCTAGAGATACGGCGATTGAGAATGTCGTGTCTCTTGTACATCCGTGCGCATCAGTAACGATTACTTGAAAAACTCCATTTGTTATACTGTCTTGAGTTGAACCAATAAAATTGTTAGACCATTGAATGTGGTAAGGTGTTTGTCCACCTGTTGGATTGATTCCAATTTCTGAAAGTAAATCTGAACAGGTAAAATTATTTATTGCATGAAGTTCCAAAGGATCTGAAAATTGAAGTGCCATTGCTACTGCCGCTGCCGCATCCAATCTACCCGTTCCAATTTTGCCAACATAATTTGGATTTGTAGTATCGATATTTTGTGAACTATTTTTCAATATATTTTCAATATCTAAATTACTCAAGCATGGATTTACTGAAAGCATAAGTGCAACAGTTCCGCTTACTTGTGGTGCCGCAAAGGAAGTTCCTGAACTTGTTAAATACCATCCTGGAGCAGCACTAATAGCCACATTGTAACCAGGAGCACTCAAGTCTACTGCAGCATTGTGCTGGTGCGTTGATAAAGGATCACCAATAATTTTTTGATGATTATCAGTTGCTCCAATACTTGTAACTGAAAACACATGGTCCAATGATGCTGGATAAACGAGTTGATCTGCTCCTCCGCAGGTTGATCCATTTCCAGCTGCTGCAACAATAAAGCTCCCATTTCCATAAGCTTCATTAATTATATCTTGCATAATTTGATTGTAAAAGCATCCAGAAGTCCAACTGATATTGATTATATCATATCCTGCATAAGAAGCTGCTAATACTTCGTTAAAATTCATTTGATAAAGCGCTAGGGAACTATTAAATCCAATAGCACTTTTTCCAACTTGATTGTCTGTATTTCCTGCTGCTAAAATTGACACGGCTGTTCCGTGGGTAGAAGTTGTCGTGTTATTTGTATTGTAATATACCACCTTTCCAACTAATTCTTCGTGAGCGACATTAAAATTTTGGTCAGAAATTGCAATAGCAATAGCACTGTCACCATGGGTTGTATTCCAAGCCCCTTGAGCGTTAATTAGATCTAAGGCATAATCATTTGCAAATTCAACATTATAATCATCTGGCGTATACAAGGGCGCATAATTTGGCCCTGCAACCACTTGACTAACAAAAGTATTTAATTTTGAAATACCTTCCATTAATGCTGCTTCATTACAATTACATGTTATTTCATACACTTTTAAAAGTTCTGTATTTTTTGAAGAGGGAACTACTTGTTCAAATTTTGTAATGTTCAATGATGCAATAAGTGCATTCAACTCAATATTTGAAGAAGTCAATTGATTATTTGAAGAAACGGGTAGTACTTTACTATCTTCGATTCGCGCCCATACTTTCCCTTGAACTTGTCCAAAAGACAGATTGGTCAACACTATCATTGAAATGATAAAACTGTTGGTAAGTAGAATAAGTGCTCTCATAATCGTTCGTTTTAATAATTACTATACAAAGAGAAAGTAATTGAACAAGCTATGAAATCAAATTGTCTGAAAGGATTGAAAAATATACAAGCCTGCGTAGACTTTTGTAGGTGTTTTTGTCCATGGCACTAAGTAGAAATACTTAGTCCAAAGGATAGGCTAGTAATTAGGGGATCTATTTTTGAGCTAATTTAAATAAGGCAAGTGCTACGAGAGAAAAAATCATATTGGGTACCCAAACTGCTAGGTAGGTAGGAAATCCAACATTCATAGAAGCAACGGTCATCACTTTCATTGCAAAAATATAGATAAAGACAAAGCCTAATCCAATCGCAATATTAATTCCAACCCCACCTCGTTTTTTTCTTGAAGAAACTGCAACTCCAATGATCGTTAATATATAGGTTGCAAAAGGATAAGAGGTGCGTTGATAAAGCTCAATTTCATAATTTGGAACGAAGGCGGAACCCTTTGCTTTTTCTTTTTTTATCAAGGTTTTCAATTCGCTATAGGTCATTGTTTCTGCAACATTTTCTCTTTGCGCCATTTCTTCAATCCTAAAATTAAAGGAAGTGTCTAATTTATGTTGATGTATTAAGCTTCCTTTTGGAAATCCATGTTGCTTTTTATATAAATCGGTTAATGTCCATTTATTTGTCCCTGGAATATTTTTAGCAGTGCGTGCTTTTAGGAAATTTTCAGCATGATTACTGTCATCCCATTGTTGCACTACGAAATCATTTACTTGTCCTTCTGTATTACTATAATTTGAAAAATATACCACTTGATTCCCGGGATATTCAGCATGGTAATTTTCCACTAGCATTTCATCTCGATAATATTTTTCTTCAAATGCTAAACGCACTTTATTGGCCCTTGGAACAATAAAATGATTGAGTAATAGGGATAACAACATTAATATAGTGGACGCGAGTACATAAGGTCTTAGGAATCTGTTAATAGGTCTTCCACTGAACCAAATAGGAATTATCTCGGTGTCTTGGGCCATTTTTGCAGTAAACCAAATCACAGAGATAAAAATAATCATGGAAGAAAACATATTTCCGTGAAAGATGATAAAGCCCAAGTAATATTCGAAAACAATAGCAGAAAACGGAGCTTTATTGGATATGAATTCACTTAATTTTTCAGACACATCAAACACCATTGCGAGGAGCATAATGATGCCCAGCATGAAGAAAAAAGTCGTAAGGAACTTCTTTATGATGTATTTATCAATAATTGATAACACTTCTTATCGTCTTTGTGATAATTGTTTAACCATAGTATTTTTCCAAGATAAAAAATCTCCCGCCTTAATATGTTGTCTTGCCTGTTCTACTAACTCTAAGTAAAAGGCTAAATTGTGAATGGTAGCAATTTGAATCCCCAAATATTCTTGCGCTTTAATGAGATGTCTAAGATAAGCTTTCGTATAGACTTGATCAACCCATACTTTTGAGTTCTCATCAATTGGACTAAAATCATCCGCCCATTTTAAATTCTTAATATTGATAGTCCCTTCCCAAGTAAATAGCATGCCATGTCTTGCGTTTCTGCTCGGCATCACACAGTCGAACATATCAATTCCTAAAGCTATGCATTCTAGTATATTCCAAGGAGTACCAACACCCATGAGATAGCGTGCTTTATCCTTTGGAAGTATACTGCAAACATGTTCCGTCATTTCATACAATTCATCTTCTGGTTCTCCAACAGATAATCCTCCAATGGCATTTCCAATGGTACCAAATTCTGCAATAGTTTCAGCAGAAATTGTTCTTAAGTCTTTGTAAGTACTCCCTTGTACAATGGGAAATAAACATTGTTCGTGGGCATACAAGCCCTTTGTTTGATCCATGTGGTCATAGCATCTTTTCAACCATCTATGGGTTAATTCCATAGAGTTTTTAGCATATTTATAGTCGCATGGATAGGGCGTGCATTCGTCAAATGCCATAATAATATCTGCACCGATACTTCTCTGTATCTCGATTGCTTTTTCTGGCGTAAAATATAAATAACTTCCATTGAGATGTGATTGAAATCGCACCCCATCTTCATTTATTTTTCTCGAGCCGGCTAAAGAATAAACTTGGTAACCTCCACTATCGGTCAGAATTGGTCTTTCCCAACCCATGAATCCATGTAAACCTCCTGCTTTTTCTAAAATATCAGTTCCAGGGCGTAAAAATAAGTGGTAGGTATTTCCCAGTATGATTTGTGCCTGAATATCATCTCTAAGTTCTTGCTGATGTACACCTTTTACACTCCCAACAGTGCCTACTGGCATAAATATCGGAGTAGTAATTGTTCCGTGATCTGTATGCAATAGTCCTAGACGCGCATTGGTTTCTTTATCTTGATGGAGTAACTCGAAGTGCATAACAATGTTGAAAAATACCTGGTGCAAAGATACGCGTATTTAATTTGCAATCTCATCTTTGTAAAAATTGTAAAGCTTATGTCTTTGATCCCGACGCTGTCGTGGAATATCTTTTCGATATTTTTCTTTATCCTCTGTTTTTTTGGATCAGTTCAATTGTTGTTTGTTCTAATGATTCACGGTCGCTTGGCTTTTTTTAAAGGAAAGAAATCTAGTGAGAACCCAATAGAAATCCCTGTGAGTATTATCATTGCGGCTCGAAATGAGTCAGATAATTTATATGAAAATTTACCGTCAATTTTAGCTCAAGATTATCCAAATTTCGAGGTGATCGTCGTAAATAATCAATCTATAGACGACAGTAGTTGGTTGCTCAATGCTTTCTGTCGCGAATACACAAATTTAAAAGTGCTTGAATTAGGTAAGAACAAACATTTGCGCCCAGGGAAGAAACTTTCTATTACACTCGCTATAAAGGGTGCCAAGTATGAGCACTTTATTTTGACAGATGCTGATTGTAAACCGGCATCCAATCAATGGTTACGAAAAATGGCAGGAACTTTTTCTAAAACCAAACAAGTTGTTTTGGGATATGGACCTTCATCGGTTCAAAAGGGATTTTTAAACAAGGTGGTTCGGTTCGATACCGCTTGGATTGGAGTGAATTATATGTCGATGGCCCTCGCGCGATTACCATACATGGGGGTCGGTCGAAATTTGGCTTATACCAAACAAGTTTTTGAATCGGTTAATGGTTTTAAATCCCATTATGGTTTGCCTTCTGGTGATGATGATTTGTTTATACAGGAAGCTGCAAGGAAATCTAATTATACCATTCAAATTGACCCAGCGACATATTGTTTTTCTCCTCCTCCTAATACATGGAAAACTTGGCAAAGACAAAAGAATCGGCATTACTCTACTTCAAGTAGATATAAGTTTATTAAAAAATCATTGTTAGGAATATATCCTTTATCTCTGTTATTGATGTGGATATCCTTTGTTATTTTGCTCTGTAATTTTAGTTGGGCCATTATTGCAAGTATTATTTTCGGTTTTATACTTTTAATAAAGTGGATTTTACAAGCAAGATGCCTACTCAAATTACACGAAAAAGGATTCGTATGGGCTTTTCCTTTATGGGATTTAGGTTATGCAATACTAGCACCAATGATGTATTATATTTCTGATCGCAAACGATATTATAAATGGTAGAGAACGAACATTTGTCAGACAAAGCAAAGCATGACCTCGTATTGGTTGAAGCCGCTAAGTCAGGAAAACAAAGCGCATACGCTGAGTTGATGGATCGCTACCGCGATTCTATTTATTATATGATGGTGAAAATGGTAAAGAATCAGGATGATGCTGATGATTTAACCATTGAAGCGTTTGGGAAAGCATTTAATCGATTAGATCAATATTCACCGAGTTTCGCCTTTAGTACATGGCTGTTTAAAATTGCTTCCAATAACTGTATTGACTTTATTAGAAAGAAACGCATTCAAGTGCTTTCTATGGATGCTGGTGTATCTACTTCTGATGGTGGATATATGAGAATTGATGCGAAATCAAATACGCACAATCCGGAGGAATCGTTGATTTATGGACAAAGACTCAGTCATATGCGCTTGCTGGTAAGTAAACTAAAACCCCGCTATAGAGAATTGGTTGAAAAACGCTATTTCGAAGAGTTGAGTTATGAAGAAATTGCGCTTGAGTTGAATCTACCTTTGGGAACTGTTAAGGCTCAGTTGTTTCGTGCTCGAGATTTCTTAGCCAATATGATGGAAAAAACCAAGGATACGATCTAGTGGAACAAATAAAGCATCATTTTCCCTCTCTTTCCAGTGAACAAATCGAACAATTTACAGCATTAGAATCTCTTTATAGTCATTGGAACGAGCAAATAAATGTCATTTCCCGAAAGGACATTGAAAATTTCTACGAAAGACATGTCCTTCATTCTTTGGGGATAGCAAAGGTCCTCGAATTTAAGAAGGGTACAGAAGTTTTGGATGTTGGAACAGGTGGAGGTTTTCCTGGAATTCCATTGGCAATTCTTTTTCCTGATACTCATTTTACATTGGTAGATTCGATTGGCAAAAAAATTAAAGTGGTTCAAGAGGTCTCTTCAGCATTAGGATTAAAAAATGTAACCGCTATTCATCAAAGAGCGGAAGAAGTGAAAGGTAAGTTTGATTTTGTTGTGAGTAGGGCAGTAACCAAAATGTCTGATTTCATTCCCTGGGTGGAAAAAAAGATTAAACAAGAATCTATTCATTCCTTAAAAAATGGAATTTTATATCTTAAAGGCGGGGAATTAAAGGAAGAAATGCGTTTGGTGAAGCAAAAAAATAAAGCCTATCATTTACCCTTATTTTATAAGGAAGAATTTTTTGAAACCAAGCAAGTGGTTTATGTGAAATTAGTTAAGTAGAATCGGATATACCATCGTGAATTCAGGTATTTTAACTTTAAACAGCTCCTCATTGAATAAGTTTTTGAAAGTATAATAGCCCGTCATTTTTCCATAAGGCATAAAAAATTCTGTAAAACTCGAATAAGTAAACTTCCCATCAGGTAGTATTTCCGGTTGTAAACCGATTACGCCTTCTCCTTCTATTTCTGCAGCACCCAACAATAAGTGTTCGACAAACCATTGGCGGCGCAATAATTGAATAGAGTAGGGTAAGTGATTTTGAATCACAACATCATATTTAAATCTAAAAGGCCCCTCTGGAAGCAAAGATTCGTCTAAAAGAAAAGTTGTTTTCACACTGATCTCGACCTCATAAATTTCTTTTTCAATCATAGGAAACTTTTTAACTTAAACAAAGCTAGGAGAAATTTGTGCGCAAAAATTAATAATATTAATTCAACCCTGGATATTTTAAATCTGCAATTAAAAAGAAACTACCCGTTATTACGATTAAATCTTCTTCATGGCTAAGCCTTAGCACTTCTCTCAATGCTTCATTTACTTCCTCAAATACTTTTTTCACTTGTGGAATTTGTTCTTTAATCATCTTTAAATCTGATATCTTCATGGATCTTTCATTCTTAAAAGCACAAAGATAAAGTTCAGCGTGTTTTGGAATTAGATGCATTAAATCAAGAATTGGTTTGTCTTGACTGCTGCCTAGAATGAAACTAATTTTTTTATGCCCTAAAGCCTCGACAGCTTCTATGGTCGCTTTCATTCCAGCAGGATTGTGAGAAACATCTGCAATTAGGGTTGGATTTTGCTGTAAAATTTGAAATCTACCAAAATGACCACTATTTTCTTGGAGTTTAATCAATGCTTGATGAATGGTTGCTGAAGTACATTCTTTATCTATGATTTTAACAGCTTCAATCGCAGTATTCAAATTAGACAATTGATAAAGAGGAAGTGGGAAAGGAAGATCTAGTTGGCGCGGAAAGTGTACCGGTGCATTTCTTTGATTGGCTACTTGAACCAAAAGATTTCTACTGCTTTCAGTATCATTATTGATCAATACTGGAATATTTTCTTTGATTATACCTGCTTTTTCTAATGCAATTTCCTCCAGAGTATCACCTAAAAATTGTTGATGATCCAGTGCAATCGGTGTGATAATGCTAAGTATAGGTTTAATGACATTGCTTGCGTCTAAACGACCCCCCAAACCTGTTTCGATAACTGCGATTTCACAATTATTATTTTTGAAGTGAACCAATGCCATGGCGAAAGTGATTTCAAAGAATGAAGGTTTAATCGTTAATTCAGCACTTTTTATTGCGCTGCAAAAATGAAGTACTTCTTCTTCACCAATCATTACACCATTAATTTTTATTCTTTCTCTGAAATCAAAGAGGTGTGGAGAGGTAAATAAGCCTACTTTTCTACCTTTTTCTATTAGAATGGAATTGATATAGGCACAGGTGGAGCCTTTCCCGTTGGTTCCGGCTACATGAATATAAGATTGATTTTCTTGTGGATTTTCAAATATTCCTAGTAAATAAGAAATACGCTCTAAACCTGGTTTGTAGGCGCTAGCACCCTTTTCTTGATAAGAAGGAAATTGTTTGAATAACCAAGTTATTGCTTCGGAATAGTTATCGAGCATGCAGGCTAACGGTCAAGTAGGTGAAGGCTAAACCAGCATCTTTGTCCTTTTTGTAATGAACTTGCTTAATAACTTCTCGAATAACCTCGTTAATAATTTTAAGATCAATAGTGGTTCCTATAGATCTAATGTAGGATGCATTTACCACATCACCATTGGCATTGATGGTTAATTTTAGATTGATTTTACTATCAAAATCAATAGCATATTCAGGTAACTTAGGATCATTCAATCTTACTCTATTTTTTCCATCACCAACACCATTTCCTTCACCATTTCCTTCACCACCTCCATTGCCACCAAAAGGGCCGTTTCCTGAACCATTTCCACCGCCATTTCCTCCTGATCCAAATGGATTGTTTCCAACATGTGATGTTGATGGACCATTCTGCGTGTTATTACCGTTTGTTTTATTTGAATTTCCTGAATTAACTTTTACATTAATGTTGTTATTTCCTGTAATTAATTGTTGAACTTGCTCTTTTGGAGTGTCTAATTTATCATTAGTTGCCGTTCCTCCGCCTGACAAACCGCCATCTGTTTTTAGTTCAAGATATTTTTCAGGGATAGATAAGGCTTGAATTACTTCATCGGATTTAAATGGAGGAATATCTTTTGGAACAGGAGCGTAAATAGAAAAAGTAATGAAGTAAGAAACGACAAGAAGCAAGGTAATGGATAGAAAAGAAGCCACCAAAGCAATTTGCTGATCCTTTATCTCATCCTTATGTGTTATTTGAAAAATTTCCATCTCTTATTGAATTACTTTCTAGTGGACTTAACGCAATTTTATCTCGAAAGTTACTAGTGTATAGTAGTTTTTATCAATCTTGCTTGGTAGCAATAATAATCTTAAGATCATGATCCATCCCTAATTTCAGTAAATCCACTAATTCTTGAACTTGTGAATCAAAAGGAATGCGTAAAATGACAGTTTTGTCACCTATTCTATCAGTTTCAGCGATTAGTAAATCCTCTACTTGATCAAATGGCACTTCTTTTTTATCGACAAAGTATTTCTTTTCAGAGGTTACCGTTAGGGTGATATGACTTGACTCTGTTTTTTCATTAGCATCTGATTTGGGCAGAGGAACCTTAATTACATTAGGATTCGCTAAGGTCGAAATGATCAAGAAAAACAACAACAAGAAGAACATGATATCACTTAACGCAGAAGTAGCAACTTCGGCATGAAATCTTCTATTTCGTTTGATCGCCATTGCTAGGTCTTTGAATTAAGTTAACGAAGTCTAAATTTACTTTTTGGATCGCAAGCGCATAGCTATCAATCATTCCATTCAGAAGGTGATACGCTGAAAAAGCAACGATACCAACGATTAACCCTGAACCACTACTGATCATTTTTTCGTATAGTCCACCTGAGATATTTCCAATAGAAACATTTTCGGTAATCGAAATACTATAGAAAATTTTAATTACTCCAGAAATGGTACCGATAAATCCAAGCGTTGGTGCGATACCAGCAATCAATCCAAGATGACCGATGCTTTTTTCCATTTTTCCAATTTCAATATTCACCACTTTTTCCATATTGGATTCAATCTGTGCTACTGGTCGACCTACAGTAAGAACACCTTCTCTTACAACATTTCCAAAGGCAGTTTCATCGCGTGATAATACTTCAAGCACTGGAGCAATATTTCCAGCTTGTAAATTCGGTTTAATTTCATTTAGCATATGCATGTTGTATTTTGACATTCTTCTAATATATCGGTAACGGTTTACAATCACAATGATAGTGTAAAACAAAAGCAATCCAATTGGGATTAAAAACACCCCACCTTTCATTAACATGTTAAAGATGGACAAGGACTCAGGTTTAGCAGCCGTTTTAGCACCTTCATTTACTACCTCTGCGGCTACACCTTGTGTGAAAGCAAAAAATGTAAAAAAGATAAACCCGAGGGTAAAAATGTATTTGATTTGTTTTTTCATTGTCTTTAAAATAGGTTGATGTAAAAATACTTTTTCATTGTTATGCATATACCTCCGACATTACTTAGATATCCACATTTGATTGTTATAAATAGTCCTCGGTAAAAAGTTACAAATCACACTAGAAATATTTTTGAAAAAATCAGTCAATTTTCACCTCTGTGGTATTCCTCACGAGCTCTTCAAGCATCTTTGCCATGGGTGTTTCTGAAGATTTACATAGCGCTAAGGCTTCTTCAATTTCATTGTTTAACAACAATTTTTTCACTTCTTCACTCAGTTTATCCGCTTCTTTTTTAGCGGCTCTAATGGTCAGAATCCTTTCCACAAAAATAAAAACACTATACCCAAAAAGTAGGAGTAATAGTAGGTTAACTACCCAACCAATTCCACTATTTGATTGCTTTATGATTTCCCATATCGGGACCTCCTTAAGTAATGTCTTAGGGAGTTTAGCAGTACTGATTACATTAAAAAATAATGGTAAGTCCAATTTAGTAGGTAATTATTAATGTAAAATTAAAAAAACGCCGATTCCAGCAAAGTATCCAATGATTGCGATCCAAGAAATATTTTTCAAGTACCAAATGAATGAAATGTTTTCCATACCCATAGCTACCACACCTGCAGCAGAACCAATCAATAATATAGAACCGCCTGTCCCTGCAGTATAAGCAATTAAATGCCATAGGTTGGAGTCGCTTGGAAATTGAAACATACCAATACTAGCCGCAACCAGTGGGACATTGTCAATCACAGAGGACGCCAATCCGAGAAGAACAATAAAGGATTTATCGGAAATAGATTGCGCTACCGAAGTTCCAAAATTTAATATCATGCCACTTGATTCCATTGCAGCAATGGTCATTAATATTCCAAGAAAAAACAAAACAGATGGGATTTCAATTTTTGTAAGTGCTTTCTTCGTAGGTCCTGGAATTGCATTAGATTCCTCCGTTTCATTTAATTGCATAGTGAATTTTCTCTTGCTTACTATTTCTGCAATTAGAGAAAACAAGGCCAATGAAAGCATCATCCCCATATAAGGTGGTAAGTGGAATACGATTTTAGAAATGGGAACGAGCAGCAATAAGATTAATCCTATGAATACCATTAAAGTTGCTTTGGGTGTACTTTCTTTCGCGAAGGCAACATTAATATTCCCTTTTAATGCAGGAGAAAAGGATATGATACTTAGCGGAACAAGAAGACAGACTAAAGCGGGTAAGAAAGTGTTGATTACTAAGGGCAGGGCACTTACTTTTCCAGCAATCCACAACATAGTTGTCGTTATATCTCCAATCGGAGACCAAGCGCCTCCGGCATTTGCGGCAATTATTATGAGACCAATAAAGTAAAGTCTAGTTTCTTTTTCAGTAACTATTTTGCGCAGAATAGTAATGAGTACAATGGTAGCGGTGAGGTTATCGATGAGGGCAGAAAGAAAAAAGCCAATTGCGGCGATGATCCACAAGATCTTGACCTTATTTTTGGTTTGAATCCATTTTTGAATGACACTAAAACCATCGAAATAATCTATGATTTCAACAATTGCCATCGCGCCAATCAGAAAGATTAAGATTTCAGCTGTTTTACCAAAATGATGTAATAAAGTTGATTCAATGAGCGCACTTTTAGCACCCATAAAATTCGGAATTACATTTATCAGCTCTATATTATTGGGATCTAACCAAAAAGTTATTGCTTCAGAATTCATTAACAGCAGCCCCCAAGTACAAGCCATCATCAGCAAAGCCGGTATTAGTTTGTCTATTTTAAGGGCATGTTCAAAAGTAATCGCAAGGTAACCTAGAATAAAAATTGCGAGAATAGAGATTACCATAGCAATAATATTAAACTTCTTATACGAGTTGCTTCAGTGCAATTTCAAAGGCAGCTTTTGCAATTCCTGTTTTTCCTGAATGAACAGCATGGGTTTTTTGCAGTGCTTGTTGAATGATTACACTGGTATCTTCAAAAATTCCTTTGTCGCTTATTACGCGAATGTCATTACTCATCAAGTAGGCGAAAACTCTTGCCATGCCACAATTTGCAATAAAATCAGGAATTAATGATATCGAACGATCCGCTTTTTCAGCAATAGCACCAAAGAAAATTTCTGAATCAGCAAAAGGAACATTGGCACCTGATGAAATAACAGATACGCCAGCTTTGAGCATTCGATTCAATTGCTCCTCGGTTATCATTCTACTTCCAGCACAAGGGATAAAAATATCTGCTTGGGTATCCCAGATTTGCGCATTTACATCATCATAGCTCAATAAATTTGGATGCGATAGCGCAGTACCTTGTTTATTCAGAAACAAATCTTTCACTTCATCAAAGCTATATCCATCAGTATGGATTAATCCACCAAAACGATCGATAATTCCAACGATTAAAGCACCTTTTTGAGCTAAATAATATGCAGCGGAGGAACCAACATTTCCCCAACCTTGCACTATTACCTTCTTACCTTTCAGTTCACCTCCCCAAATGGAATAATAATGTGCAATTGACATCGCTACACCATATCCAGTAATCATATCTGCGATTAAATATTTGCGGGCAATTAAGGGTGAATATTCTGGATCCTCAATTACTTTAGAAACTCCCTGTCTTAATTGACCAATTCTATTTATTTTTTGTGATTCTTTAGGTTGAAAATGTCCGTTAAATACGCCTTCTTGTGGATGCCATACGCCGCAATCTTCCGTTATTGGAATTACTTCATGAATTTCATCTACATTGAGATCGCCACCCGTTCCGTAATAATGTTTTAACAAGGGGGATACTGCACTGTACCATCTTCTTAGTACGCCTTCTTTTCTTGGGTCCGTTGGGTCAAAGTTAATACCCGATTTTGCTCCACCAATGGGAGGTCCTGCTACCGTAAACTTTACTTCCATTGTTTTCGCTAAAGATTCGACTTCTCTTTTGTCTAATCCTTTTCGCATTCTTGTTCCTCCACCAGCAGCACCACCTCTAAGACTATTTATCACTACCCAACCTTCAGCTTCTGTTTCTGGATCTTTCCATTCAAAGACAATTTCAGGTCTTTTATTTTCAAATTTCTCTAGTAAATCTTTCATTATTCGGTATACATGAATTAATTATTGCAAAACACAAAAGTAGGGAATGCTAGCGTTTGCTTATGTATTTAGAACTTTAGTTACGAACAGCAGCTTTGTGTATAAGTGTATTTTAGGGCATATGCAATACTCCGGAAATCACCTCCTTACGCGCACCTGTTGCTTGTGGATTGGTATTCGGTTTTCCCATTAAATAACGAAGGCCCAAAAAGGCAAAAATAATGGCCTCTTTATAGTCAATTATTGCCGGAGCAGGGATGATGATTTCCCCTGTATAATAATACTGCAGGCGCTCCATTAGAAACTTGTTTTTAGCACCACCTCCTGTAACAAATACGCTGCTGAGGTTTTCTTCATTGAGTACTTTAGCAATCTGAATGGCTTCATGTTCCACCAAAGTTCTCATCACAGCGCTGGCTGTATTGTAGTGTTCCATCAAAGGCAGAAACTCTGCTTCTAACCATTCTGTCCCTAATGATTTTGGTGCTATTTCATTATAATAACTTAAGTCATTAAAATGAGACAATAAGACCTCGTCTAATACACCACTTTTAGCTATTTTTCCTTCATGATCGTACTCTAAATCATACTTGTTGGCCATTAAATTAAGTGGAATATTTCCAGGTGAAATGTCAAATGCCACCATTTTATCTTCTCTTTTGAAACTTATATTGGTGAATCCACCAATATTTAAAAAAGAGTGGGCTGTATTTTTAAATAACAGGTCATCACCAATTGGAACTAAAGGAGCTCCTTGTCCACCCGCTAGAATGTCCTTATTCCTAAAGTCATTAATTACCTTTATTCCAGTATGAAAAGCCAAACTCGTTCCGCAACCAATTTGGGTCGAAAAGCCAAGAGTAGGTTGATGAAAAATGGTTTGACCGTGCGAAGCGATAGCGGTAATATTAACCTTGTCTATATGGTAAATTTCAATAAATCGATTCACTTCTTGGGCATAAAAAAGCCCGATTTTTTTATCGAGTTCAAATATTTTTCGTGCACTTAATGTTTCAATTTGATTGAGTTGGTCTAATAATTCGCTAGGGTAGCAAACGGTTGAATAGCTGATTAAATCAAAAGAATACTCCTTTGAAGAAATGTCAAAGCTTACCAAAGCGATATCTAATCCATCTTTAGAAGTACCCGACATTAAACCAATAATTTGAACCTTATCTGTCATTATTTGATAATAAAAGCACAAAATACGCTATTTTTGTAAAAGTAATACCAATATAAATAAGACTATGAATTTCGAATTAACAGAAGAACAAATAGCGGTTAAAGAAGCAGCAAGAGATTTCGCTCAAAATGTACTTAAGCCAGGGGTGATTGAAAGAGACAATCAGCAAAAATTTCCTACTGAAGAGATTAAGCAATTGGCTGAACTTGGATTTATGGGAATGATGGTGGATCCAAAATATGGCGGAAGCGGTATGGATACTCTATCCTATGTTTTAGCAATGGAAGAAATTTCTAAAGTTGATGCTTCAACTTCTGTTTGTATGTCTGTAAACAATTCATTAGTGTGTTGGGGAATTGAAAAATTTGGAACAGAAGAACAAAAACAAAAGTATTTGGTTCCATTAGCAACAGGTGAGAAAATCGGTGCTTTTTGTTTGTCCGAACCAGAAGCTGGTTCAGATGCAACTTCGCAACAAACTACTGCAATTGATATGGGTGATCATTACCTTTTGAATGGAACGAAAAATTGGATTACCAATGGTTCTTCCGCATCAATCTATTTAGTAGTTGCTCAGACCAATAAAGAATTAGGTCACAAAGGAATTAATGTTGTAATTGTTGAGCGTGGTATGGAGGGATTCATAGTAGGTGCAAAAGAAGATAAGTTAGGAATTAGAGGAAGTGATACACATACTTTACTTTTCAATGATGTAAAAGTTCCGAAAGAAAATAGAATTGGTGAAGATGGATTTGGATTCACTTTTGCAATGAAAGTATTAAGTGGTGGAAGAATTGGTATTGCAGCACAAGCTTTGGGAATTGCAGGAGGAGCATTTGAATTGGCTTTAGCGTATTCTCAAGAAAGAAAAACTTTTGGTAAAGAAATCTATAAGCACCAGGCAATAGCATTTAAGTTGGCTGATATGGCTACAGAAATTGAGGCTGCTAAATTATTAGTGTATCGCTCTGCATCGGACAAAGATAATGGTCGAAATTATGATCAATCTAGTGCAATGGCCAAATTGTATGCTTCAAAGGTAGCTATGGAACAAACAGTGGAAGCGGTTCAAATACACGGTGGATATGGTTTTGTAAAAGAATACCATGTGGAACGCCTGATGAGAGATGCTAAAATCACTCAGATTTATGAGGGAACTTCAGAAATTCAGAAAATCGTTATTTCTAGAGGCTTACTTAAATCATAAGGTTTTAAGTAAGGCTAAGGCCTTGTCGATATGACCATTTGGGTCTAACATAGAATTGTATATCCCACAAACGATTCCTTTTTTGTTGATGACATAACTCACCCTACCAGGAAGTAATCCAAGTAAATTTGTCGGAACGCCAAAAAGTTTTCTAGCAATTTTGTGCTGATCGGCTAATAGATTAAAATTCAATTGATATTTATTGGAGAATTTTTTATGGGCAGTAACACTGTCTGAAGAAATACCAATTACAGTAGCTCCTAAATCTAAAAATTCTTGATTTGCATCTCTAAATGAGCAAGCTTCAATGGTACAGCCACGCGTATTGTCTTTGGGATAGAAATAGATAACGATATTCTGCTTTCCAAGTATGGATTGGATGTCAAATAAAACTCCATCTTGATTCGGTAATTCAAAAATGGGACAAGAATCGCCAATTGCTATCATGATATTTCGTTTAGTGCTGTTTTATATCGATTAATTACTCGATCTCGAGCAAAAGTATGTTCAATTATTGGTTCAGGGTATTCTTTAGTATCAAATTCTGGAATCCATTTTTTTATGTACTCCATTTTAGGATCAAATTTTTGTTGTTGCAAGGTTGGGTTGAAAACTCTGAAATAAGGTGCTGCATCGCAACCACAACCAGCAGCCCATTGCCAACCACCGATGTTACTTGCCTCCTCATAATCTAATAATTTTTCAGCAAAATACGCAGCGCCCCATTTCCAATCCAACAATAGATGTTTGCAAAGAAAACTAGCAACAACCATCCGAACTCTATTGTGCATAAATCCTGTGGTGTTGAGTTCCCGCATTCCGGCATCCACTAAGGGATAACCAGTTTTTCCTTCACGCCAAGCATTAAAGTGGTTTTCATTATGTTCCCATTCTATTCTTTCGTATTTCACTTTAAATGCCTGCTCCACGGATTGTGGAAAGTGATGTATGATCATTTGATAAAAGTCACGCCAAATCAATTCATTTAAGTATACTGAATTTTTAGTAAGGGCTACTTGTGCTAATTGCCTAATGCTTATGGTGCCAAAGCGCAGATGAATACTTAGTTTACTAGTGCCTTTTATATAGGGCAAATCTCTTGTTTCATGATAATTTTTCAGGATTTCATTAGGAATGAGACGCGATGGAAATTGTATTTTATCATTTTCTTTAAACCCGATTTCCTCGAATGAAAGCATCTTTTGAGCTGAAATAGGAGTCAATAATTGATCATAATAATTTTCAGTTGGGATACTTGCATAATCTTGACTATTTAACTTTTCTCTCCATTTATTTGCATACGGAGTATAGATCGTATAGGGCAATCCATCGCCTTTTGTTATCTCCTCTTTCTCAAAAATAACATGATCTTTTGCCCCAATAAATTTAATTTTGTTTTCTTCAAGCAGTTCGTAAATTCTTTTATCTCTCTTAACTGCCTTTGGTTCATAATCTCTATTGGTATAAACCGCTTCGGCGCCCATTTCAAGCGCCAATTTTGGAATTAATGCAATTGGATCGCCATATAAAACCAATAAATCAGCACCCAAAGATTGATATTCTGCTTTTAAGCGTACTATTTCACGATAGATAAAAGTGATCCTTGCATCCTCTTTACTGGTGAGTAATTTGAGAATATTAGCATCAAAAATAAATACAGATTGAATTTTATTTCCTGAAGTCAAGGCCTTATAAAGTCCTGAATTATCATTTATTCTTAGATCTCTTCGATGCCAAAAAAGATTAACTTTATTGGAACTTTTTGAATTATTTTCCATCATAGAAAACGATATTGTTTTCTGTTTCCCATAGTTTCAAGCTAAGCTCGTATTTAGACTCTAATTTAGCGCGTAGAATATTGTAACATACCAAGGCTATATTTTCAACTGTTGGGTTTAGGTCTGCAAATTCAATACAATCTAAGTTTAAGTTCCTATGGTCAAAGCGTTCCAAAATTTCTTCTTTGATCATTTCTTTGACTAATTTGAGATCCACTAGATATCCAGTTTCAGGATCAATTTTTCCCTCCACCCAAACTTCCAGGGTGTAGTTATGACCATGAAAATTTGGATTGTTACATTTTCCAAAGACAGCATTGTTTTTTTCATCCGACCAATCAGGACGAAAAAGCCTGTGAGCGGCATTAAAGGTAGTCCTTCTGCAAACTTTCATCATTGGAATTGAAATTTATCGATATATGAATTTATAATTATTTTGAACCAAATGGTAAAATCATTTGGTTGTGTATGCATTCGTTCTTTGAGTTCTGGAAGACTGATCCATTGGTACGCTGCAACTTCTTCTTCATTTATGAGGGGTTCAGCATTGGAGTATCCTAAAAACACATGATCCAGTTCATATTCTTCAATAGTTTCGTTAATGCGTTCTTTATAGATAAATGAAAATTGCTCTTTTAATTCACACTGCATTCCCATTTCTTCTTCCAATCTTCTGTTAGCAGCATCTAAGTTGGTTTCTTCTGGGAAGGGGTGACTGCAACAGGTATTGGTCCAAAGTCCAGGAGAGTGATATTTATCAAAAGCTCTTTGATGTATGAGCAATTCTTTTTGGTCATTGAAAATGAAAATGGAGAACGCACGGTGTAAGGCTCCTTTTAAGTGAGCTTCCAATTTTTCCATTGTTCCAAGAACCTCATCATTTTCGTTGACAAGAATTACTTTTTGTATCATAAGCTATTGAGGTTGTGACGAACATATGAAGATAAAAGCAGTCTAAACTTTTTATTGTTAGGGATGCGGATTCTTTTATTCATTAGGGTTTCTGGCGAACTATTTTTTATTTTATTAAATAATTTAAAATAATATACATACGCTAAATACACTCCTAATCTAGCATTTTTCGGAAGTTGTTTGACTCCTTCATATCCTAAAGAAAAATCGAGTGAAATATCTTTTTCAATTTCTTTTTTCGTAGCTTCATCAAAGGTATTGATATCAAATCCAGGAAAATAAGCACGCCCTAATTCTGTATAATCCGCTTGTAGGTCTCTTAAAAAATTAATTTTTTGAAATGCAGAACCCAATTTCATTGCATAATGCTTAAGTCTTTCAAATTCTGCCGTATCTCCTTCAACAAAAACTTGCAAGCACATTAATCCAACTACTTCAGCAGATCCAAGAATATATGTTTCATATTCAACTTGCTCATAATCTGTTGAATTTAAGTCCATTTCCATGGAGTTTAAAAAAGTTTCAATAAGATCTAATGGAATATTGTAGGTATTTACGGCCCATTGAAAGCTATTTAATATTGGATTTAAAGATATTTTTTCTTCAATAGCGCGATAGGTTTGAGTTTTAAAGTCAGCTAACAAGAATTCTTTATCAAATCCATGAAATGAATCTACAATTTCATCTGCAAATCTAACAAAACCATAGATGGCATAGATTGGCTTTTGTATTTTTTTATTTAATAAACTTATCCCTAACGAAAAAGAAGTACTGTATCTTTTTGTAGTTAATTGGCTTATTTCTTGACTTATGTCATCAAAAATCGACTTCATTATTTCGAATACTGTTTAATTATTTCATTGGCAACAACTTCCCCCGAAATTATTGATGGAGGTACTCCTGGACCAGGAACAGTTAATTGACCCGTGTAATAAAAGTTTTTTAATTTTTTGTTCTTCAGACTAGGCTTTAAAATCGCAGTTTGTTTTAATGTGTTGGCTAATCCGTATGCATTTCCTTTGAACGCATGGTAATCATTTTTAAAATCTTCAATGCAAAAGCTTCTTTTGTATACGATATTGTCTTTTATATCATTTCCTGTAATTGCTTTTAATCTTTGTAATAAAATTTCAAAATAATATTCTCTTGTGGCATCATCATCCTTTAAATCAGGCGCAATGGGCACTAGAAAAAAGAGATTCTCATGTCCAGCAGGCGCAACACTATCATCTGTAACCGAAGGAACTGATAAATAAAACAAAGGTTTAGTTGGCCATTTTGGGTTTTTATAAATTTCTTTACCATGATCATCAAGCGATTCATCGAAGAATAAGTTATGATGTCTGAGGTTATCAACTCTTTTATTGATACCTACATAGAAGATCAAACAAGAAGGAGCCATGGTTCTTTTGTCCCAATAAGAATCAGTGTAATTTGCCTTGTCACCTAATAATTTATCATCTGTATGTTGGTAATCTGCTCCAGAAATAAATACATCTGAAGGAAAAACTTGATCTTTAGTTCTTGCAGCAATTACTTTCCCACCTTCACAGTCAAAGGAAGTAACTTCAGCGTCTTTTATTATCTTAACTCCTTGCTCTAGAGCAATTTTTTCAAAGGCTTCAATAAATTTGAACATGCCTCCCATTGGATACCAAGTTCCTAGAGAAATATCTGCATAATTCATTAGTGAGTAGAGCGCAGGAGTTTCGTTAGGCATAGCACCTAAAAAAAGTACAGGAAATTCAAGCATGGAAATAAGCTTCGGATGCTTAAAGTACTTTCTGATGTATTTAGAAAATGGTTTGGTTAAATCTAATTGAAAGAGCCCTTTTAATATTCGCATGTCTGCAAATTCTAATAAGGATAAACTCGGTCTAAAGACTAGGTCTTTCATTCCAACATCATATTTGTATTCAGCTTCTTTGAGAAAAGTTTTTAATTGAATTGAACTCCCTGGCTCTAACGATTCGAACCATTTTTCCATTTCTGAATAATTCGCTGGGATGTCTGTGTAATCATGGTCAGGCCAATAAATCCTATAGGATGGGTCTAATCTTTTTAAGGTGTAGAAATCAGCACTTGTATGGCCAAATTGTGCGTAGAATCGCTCAAAAACATCTGGCATCCAATACCAACTTGGTCCCATATCAAATACAAAACCGTCTGTTTTGAATTGCCTCGCTCTTCCGCCAATAGTACTATTTTTTTCAAGTATCGTCACATCATATCCTGCTTTGGCTAAAAATGAAGCAGCTGATAAACTGGCAATTCCAGCTCCAATAAGGGTGACTTTTTTACTCATTTAGTTGGCAGAATAAGAATATTCAGGAAGTAAACTCATTAATTTTTTGCGTGCAAAAAATATTCTGCTCTTGACTGTCCCAATGGGAATATGTAATTTTTCAGAAATCTCTTTATATTTAAATCCTTCGAAATGCATTAAGAATGGAGTTCTGTATTCGGCCTCTAAAATATCAATTTTTTTGTTAATATCCTTAGTTGAAATGATTTCAATCGCAGTTTCGCTACTTCCAGAAGAATTTGAAATTAAATACATCTCATTAGAAGTATCAAAAATTGTTCTTGATTTAACTTTTCTTCTGTATTGATTGATAAACAAATTTCTCATTATGGTAAATGTCCATGCCTTGAAATTTGTTTGAGGCGTATAATATTTTCTGTAGGTAATCGCTTTAAGCATTGTTTCTTGTGTAAGGTCTAAAGCATCATCTTTATTTCGTGTAAAACTCATAGCAAATGATTGCAAATGCCCTTCCAAACTAATAAGCGCTTCATTGAATTCTAAAGTTGACATAATGTTTTGTTTAACGATTCACTTGTAAAGTTAAACATATTGTTTAACAAACAAACAAAAAGATTAAACAAAATAATTTTTTTTATATTTCTTATTGATTATCATTAGTTCTTTTAATCTTAAAGATTCTCTAACATGACTTGCACCATTCCATCTAAATCAAATTTGGGTTCCCAGCCCCAATGTTTTTTACTCATAGAATCATCAATTGAATTTGGCCAACTGTCTGCAATGGCTTGTCTGAAATCCGGATTATATTCAATTTCGAAGTTGGGTATTACTTTTTGAATAGCTTTTGCAAGTACTGCGGGGGTAAAGCTTATTCCAGCAAGATTATAGGAAGATTTAATTTTAACATTTTCTATTGGTGCTTCCATCAACTCAATGGTTGCTCTAATCGCATCATCCATAAACATCATTGGAAGTGCTGTATCTTCTTTTAGAAAACAAGTAAATTTTTTATTTTCCTTGGCCTTGTAGAATATATCTACTGCATAATCTGTTGTTCCGCCACCGGGTAAACTTTTGTAAGATATTAATCCTGGATAGCGAATACTTCTAACATCTACTCCAAATTTTAAATTATAATATTCACACCATCTTTCTCCTGCCTGTTTAGAGATTCCATAAACGGTTGTAGGTTCCATTATGGTATGTTGGGGAGTTTGATCCATAGGTGTTGTTGGACCAAATACAGCAATAGAACTTGGCCAAAATATTTTATCAATATGTTTTTCCTTGGCCAGATCTAAAATTATAAAAAGACCTTCCATATTAAGTTTCCATGCAAATTCAGGATTTTTCTCTGCTGTAGCGGATAGAAGGGCTGCCAATAAATAAACCTCTTTAATATTATTTTCAATGATATAAGCACGAATACTTTGCTTGTCAAGCGCATCTAATTGAATGTAGGGTCCATTACTAATAATCTCTGGACATTCACTTTTTAAATCTGCGGCAATCACAGTTTCTTCTCCTTTTAATTGTCTAAGTGTGAGGACTAATTCTGTTCCTATTTGTCCGCAGGCACCCAATACTAGTATTTTTTTCATCCAATTGAATTTGGACAAATTTAACTTTTGCTTTTTGATTTATGTCCATGTTAGAAAAAAATAGTCCATAAGATGATAAAACTGATTAAAATCATTTATTATAAGTATCTTAAATTCTTACATTTGTTATAGAAACAAAAAAGACTTGTTATGCCATTTTATCATAAATTAGGAAATATACCCCACAAGCGCCATACAGTATTCCGAAAGGAAAACGGCGACTTATATCATGAACAATTATTTGGAACTGCTGGATTTGACGGCATGTCATCTTTGTTGTATCATTTATATCCACCAACAATTGTAAAGGAAGTTTTAGGTCAAAAAGACTGCGCTCCTAAAATTGCCGTAGGAAAAAATATGCAAATGCGTAGTTTTCAAGGTTTTAAAGTCGAGCCGAAGGCAGATTATTTAGAAAGTCGTAAACCCATGTTGGTTAATAATGATGTTTATCTTGAGTTAGCTGCACCAACAAGTTCTACCACAGATTATTTTTATAAGAATGCGGATGCGGATGAGGTGATTTTTATTCACCGGGGAACAGGAAAGGTTAAAACTCAATTGGGGAATATTGAATTTAAATATGGAGATTACATCGTAATCCCTCGGGGTATGATTTACCAGATTTATTTTGATACTTCAGACAACAAGTTATTGATTTTTCAATCTTTTCATCCTGTTTTCACGCCCAAGCGATACAGAAATTTATTTGGTCAATTGTTAGAACATTCACCATATTGTGAGCGTGATATGCGTCCACCAAGTGAATTAGAAGTACATGACGAGAAAGGAGATTTTCTTGTTAAAATTAAAAAACAAGATGTGCTGTACGATTATGTGTATGGATCTCATCCATTTGATGTAGTAGGTTGGGACGGATTTAATTTCCCTTATGCTTTTAGTATTCATGATTTCGAACCCATAACAGGTCGTGTACATCAGCCGCCTCCAGTGCATCAAACCTTTGAGACGAGTGCTTTTGTAATTTGCTCCTTTGTACCTCGTTTATACGATTATCATCCTCAGGCAATTCCTGCGCCTTACAATCACAGTAATATAGATTCTGATGAAGTTTTATATTATGTAGATGGAGATTTTATGAGTAGAAATCATATTGAAAAAGGTCAAATTACCTTGCATCCTTCAGGTTTACCTCACGGTCCACACCCTGGTGCGTATGAAAGAAGTATAGGAAAAACAGCAACAGATGAATTAGCGGTAATGATTGATACCTTTAAACCATTACAACTTACTACCTTTGCAATGGGAATTGAAGATCCTGATTATTCAAAATCGTGGTTACCACTTTAAAAATAGTATTATGTCAACAGAAATAAAAAATTTAAAAGACCTTCAAAACACAGAATATGGTTTGAAGAAATTATTTGCAGATGCTGCAGATTTTTTACCGCTTTTAGGCACGGATTATGTCGAATTATATGTTGGAAACGCTAAGCAATCCGCTTTATATTATAAGACTGCTTTTGGATTTCAATCGGAAGCTTTTATGGGTTTAGAAACTGGAGTGAAAGATCGGGTTTCTTATGTTTTGAAACAGGATAAGATTCGTTTGGTACTGACTACTCCATTGACCAAAGATGGCGTAATCAATGAGCATATCAACAAGCATGGTGATGGTGTTAAGGTTATTGCATTGTGGGTTGAAGATGCTACAAAAGCATTTGAAGAAACGACTAAAAGAGGTGCAAAACCATTTATGGAGCCTACCCGTGAAGAGGATGAAAACGGTTATGTGATTCGATCTGGAATATATACCTATGGAGAAACGGTTCATATTTTTGTAGAGCGTTCCAATTACACTGGTGTATTTTTACCCGGATATAAAACATGGAAATCTCATTACAACCCAGAAACTGTTGGATTAAAATTTATTGACCACATGGTTGGGAATGTAGATTGGAACGAAATGAATACCTGGTGTCAGTTTTATGCTCATGTTATGGGATTTGCCCAAATTATTTCCTTCGATGACAATGATATTTCTACAGATTACACCGCCTTAATGAGTAAGGTAATGAGTAATGGAAACGGACGCATTAAATTCCCCATTAACGAACCGGCAGAAGGTAAGAAGAAATCTCAAATTGAGGAGTACATTGACTTTTACAATGGCCCAGGGGTACAACACATAGCTGTTGCTACGAATGATATTGTCACCACTGTTTCAGCAATGCGCGATAGAGGTGTAGAGTTTTTATATGTTCCAGACAGTTATTATGAAGATTTATTGGAGCGTGTTGGAGAGATTGATGAAGATATTGAGTTATTAAAGCAACATGGTATTTTAATAGATAGAGATGACGAAGGTTATTTATTACAATTATTTACCAAGCCTGTTGTAGATCGTCCGACGATGTTCTTTGAAATAATTCAACGCAAAGGAGCGCAGTCTTTTGGGAAAGGAAATTTTAAAGCTTTATTTGAAGCCATCGAAAGAGAGCAAGAAAATAGAGGGACCTTATAATTAACTTGGGTTAAAAAACAAAAAAGGGAGCGAAGGCTCCCTTTTTTTATGTTTGAAAATACCATTAGATGGTCATAATGTCTTTTTCTTTTATTTCTAAAATCTCGTCTATTTGTTTGATGGCTTGATTGGTAAAATCTTGAATAGCACTCTCTGCATCTTTCGCAAGATCTTCTGATAAACCATCATTCTTGAGTGTTTTAACAAAATCAATGGCGTCTTTTCTGTTATTACGGATACCAATTTTTGCAGTTTCTCCTTCTGCTTTTGCCTTTTTAACCAATTCTCTTCTTCGTTCTTCTGTTAATGGAGGCACGGAGATTAATAATTGTTCACCATTACTTTGAGGATTCAAACCTAGGTTAGCATTCAAAATACCTTTTGCGATATCATTAATACTTTGTTTTTCCCAAGGTTGAACTGTAATTGTTCTGGCGTCGAGTGTACTGACATTTGCAATTTGTTGCAGGGGGGTCATGGCGCCATAATACTCCACCATTACACCGTTGAGCATGGCAGGTGTTGCTTTACTTGCTCGTATTTTTAACAATTCAGTTTCGAAATGACTTAAGGATTTTCCGTTTGATTCCTTTAAATCATCATATATCATTTGTAAATCTTCTGTCATCTTATGTTGCTTAATTATGAACTAGAGTTCCTACATTATCTGTGGTAAGTACTTTCATTAAATTTCCTGGAGTATCCATGTCAAATACGATTATGGGAAGGTCATTTTCTTTGCATAGGGTAAACGCTGTTAAATCCATTACATTTAACCCTTTTGCATAGACTTGGTCAAAAGTTATTGTTGTAAATTTAGTTGCAGTAGGATCTTTTTCTGGATCTGCTGTATAAATTCCATCAACGCGAGTACCTTTTAATATTACTTCAGCATTGATCTCAATGGCTCTTAAGGATGCAGCGGAATCAGTGGTGAAGAATGGATTTCCAGTTCCGGCTCCGAATATTACAACCCTTCCTTTTTCTAGATGTCGCACTGCCTTTCTTCTTATAAAAGGTTCGGATATCTTATTCATTTCAATGGCTGATTGTAATCTTGTGCTAACACCTGCAGCTTCTAAAGCCGATTGTAAAGCCATAGAATTAATCATCGTGGCCAACATGCCCATATAATCACCATGTGTACGATCCATCCCGCCTTCTTCTGCTTGAACTCCTCTGAAAATATTTCCACCACCGATAACAATAGCGATTTCAACACCTTGTTTGTAGATTTCTTTTATTTGTAAGGCGTAGGAATTAATTTTATTATTGTCGATACCGAATTGCTTTTCTCCCATTAGAGATTCTCCGCTTAATTTGAGAAGGATGCGTTTATATTTCATAGTTAAATTAGATGTAACACAAATATAGGATGATTAATTAAAATGAGGTGAAACTTTTTGGACAAAAAAAATCCCTTAATGCAAGCATCAAGGGATTTTTAAAGTTTTGAAGTTCTTAACTCATTGCAAAACGCTTAAAAGTTGTTACCGTTAAACCTTTTTCAGTACTGTTTAAGAATTGCTCTACAGTTACTTTGTTATCTCTAACAAATGCTTGAGACAATAGGGTATTTTCTTGGAAAAATTTATTCAATCTACCCATAGCAATTTTTTCAGCCATTTCAGCAGGTTTCCCTTCTTGGATTGCTAAATCTTTTCCTACTTCTATTTCTTTTTCAATTACAGCAGCGTCAACACCATCTTTATTGATGGCAATTGGATTCATTGCTGCGATTTGCATAGCCACTTGACGACCAGCTTCTGCGATATCTGCAGAAGATTTGTTCAATCCAACTAAAGTTGCTAATTGATTTCCTGGGTGGTTGTAAGCAATAACATTCTCAGCGCTAATGGTAGCATAAGCTGAAAGGTCAAGCTTTTCTCCAACTACACCAACTTGTTCGATTATTTTTTCCTCTAAAGAAAGTTTACCATCATAAGACAACGCTTTCAATGCCTCAACAGAATTAGGAAGATTTGCAAGAGCAAGATCAACAATTGATTGAACGAAATTTACATAACCTTCATTTTTTGCAACGAAGTCCGTTTCGCAATTCAATGTTAACATTACACCAGTCTTACCATCCGCAGTTGTTTGCGCAAGGATTAATCCTTCTTTGGCATCATTATCACCTCTTTTGGCAGCGATTTTTTGCCCTTTTTTTCTTAAGATATCGATTGCTGTATCAAAATCACCATTGGATTCAACCAAGGCATTCTTGCAGTCCATCATACCTGCACCAGTTTGTTGACGTAATCTGTTTACATCGGAAGCTGTAATAGCCATGACATTTAAATATTAAAAGTTATAAATTATTCTGCTGCTTGTTCTTCACTTGCAGCTTCTTCAGTTGCAGGAGTTTCTTCAACAACTACTTCTTCAACTGCAGGAGTTTCTTCAACTGCAACTGCTTCAGCTACAGGAGCTTCTTCAACTGCAGGAACTTCTTCAACTGCAACTACTTCAGCTACGGGAGCTTCTTCAGTGGCAGCTGTTGCACCTTTTCTAGCTCTAGTAGTTTTTTCTGCTGGAGCTGATGCTGGAGTTTCCGCTTCATCTTTATCTGTTTTAGAATTCTTACGATCTTCTAAACCTTCTCTAATTGCTTCACAGATTTGCTCCATGATTAAAGAAATAGATTTTGTAGCATCATCATTTGCAGGAATAGGGAAATCAACCAATTTAGGGTTTGAATTCGTATCTACCATTGCAAAAGTTGGAATGTTTAATCTGTGTGCTTCAGCTAAAGCGATGTGTTCTTTCAAAATATCAACGATAAAAATAGCTGCTGGTTGACGCGTCATTTCTGCAATCGAACCAAAAGTTTTTTCTAATTTCTCTCTTTGACGCGTTTTAAATAATTTCTCACGCTTGTTCAAAGTCTCCCATGAACCGTCAGATTTCATTTTATCAATCATCACCATTTTACGGATAGATTTACGCGTTGTTTGGAAGTTAGTTAACATTCCACCCGTCCATCTTTCAGTAACATAAGGCATGTTGATTTTGGTAACATGATCAGAAACGATTTCTTTCGCTTGCTTTTTAGTGGCAACAAAAAGTATCTTTTTTCCAGATCTTGCAATTTGTTTCATTGCAGCACACGCTTGATCTAAATGAACAATTGTTTTGTTCAAGTCGATAATGTGTATTCCTTTTTTCTCCTCAAAAATGTAAGGAGCCATTGCAGGGTTCCACTTTCTTTTTAAGTGACCGAAGTGTACTCCAGCCGCTAGAAGTGTTTCAAAATTTAATTTAGACATAATATATATTTGTTTACTTTCCTAATTTGTGCAACAATTGAGGGGTCCTTTGACAAGTGCTCAAGAGTTTGGATGCTAAACTCCCAATTTCGATTAACGCTTCGAGAACTGGAATTTCTTTCTTGCTTTTGGTTGACCTGGTTTCTTACGCTCCACCATTCTTGGATCACGCGTCATCAATCCATCTGCCTTAAGCAAGGGTTTGTTATCTGCTGATAATTCAACAAGTGCACGAGAGATACCTAAACGAATAGCTTCTGCTTGCCCGTTGATTCCACCACCCATTACATTAACATTAACATCGAATTTTCCAACATTATCAGTTAATACAAATGGTTGATTAATTTTTGCTTGCAATACATCAATTGGAAACATTTCAGCCATTGGCTTCTTGTTGATTGATATAACACCTTTTCCTTTGGATAAATATACACGAGCAACTGCCGTCTTTCTTCTTCCTAGCGCGTTTATTACTTCCATAATTACTTAAGAGTATCTAATTTTAATAATGTAGGTTGTTGTGCTTCATGCTTGTGCGTATCGCCAACATATACCTTTAAATTTGTGAATAATTTTCTTCCTAATGTATTCTTAGGTAACATACCCTTGATAGCCTTCTCAATTAAACGCTCAGGATGATTTTTCAACATGCTTTCAGCAGAAGTAAAACGCTGTCCACCTGGATAACCAGAATAACGGATATATTCTTTATTCTCAAGTTTTGTACCTGAAAATGCTATTTTCTCTGCGTTAATAACTATAACATTGTCACCGCAGTCAGCATGAGGTGTGTAACAAGTCTTGTATTTACCACGAATGATTTTCGCTACCTTACTTGCTAGACGACCAACTGTTTGACCGTCGGCATCAACGATAAACCACTTCTTATCAGCAGTTTGCGCATTACCAGAGATTGTTCTATAACTTAATGTATCCACGTTGTACTCTTTATATTATCACTAAAAACCCTAAAATTAGGGGTGCAAAGATAGGATTATAGTTTTTATTAACAAAGGAAATTGAAAAAAAATAAAAGAATTTATCAACGATTTTTAAAACTAGCTATTGCTTGTCGCGTAAAGTCGCTCAAAACAAGGGTTCCGCTGATTCCAGCGCGCTCCATTAACAAAGTGTCCCAATGCTCGGTTCCTTGCCAAAAAATTTCTTTCAGCGCTTGCATTGCAGCTGGATTTGATTTAGATAATTTTAAAGCTAAAATCGCTATTTGTTCGTCCATTTCAGGAATGGTTTCATAAATTTCGGCATAAAGTCCTTTTTCTTTAGCCCATTGAGCAGAGCGCCATTCTGTTGCATTAATCGCTAATTCACTCATCGCAGCCAATCCCATTTTTCTTTCCACTGCTGGACCGACCACAAAGGGTCCTATTCCGACCGCTAATTCAGATAATTTTACGGAAGCAGTAGTGGTAGCCAAACAATAATCGACAGCTGAAGCAATTCCTACCCCACCTCCAACTGCTTTGCCTTGAATTCTTCCAATAATTAATTTGGGACATTTTCTACAGGCATTGATCACATTTGCAAAGCCAGAAAAGAATTTTTTTCCCGTATCGAGGTCATTGATTGCAATTAATTCATCAAAACTTGCACCTGCACAAAATGTTTTTTCGCCTTGAGTAGATAGAATAATAACTTTTACGGATGCGTCTTTTCCATAAGCGGTAATCTTTTCTGCAAGTTGTTGCAAAACAGCACCTGGTAACGAATTACTTGAGGCATGTCCAAAAGTAATTGTTGCAATATTGGTTTCTTGATTAATTGATCCAATTACAGCTCCATTCTCCCACATAACTTGCTTTTATTTAAGTGTGAAACTATCTGTTCCAATGACACTGCCATCGCAAATTACACGAACCTTATAATTTCCTTTCGCTGCATTTTCTTTCAAATCAAAGTAAATAGATAAATCAATCGCTTGATTTTGATAATCAATTTCTTTTTTGTCAGAATATGCTACATTTCCTTGATCTGTATCGGTTGTATAACTAGATCTCGCTTGAAGTACTTTCCCTTCTGGATTGGTAATTTGAAGATAAACTGTTTTTTTACCTGCAGTCGTAAGTGGATTTTGAGCGATGGTGAAGCTAGATTTAATTTGAACAGCATTTTTAGCTTTCACTGTTTCTTCAGAAGTATTGTTCATTTTTTGTCTCAGTGCAACAGAGTTAAATTGATAAGCTTGTAATCGAGCCCCTTTTTTAACTTGTTCTGTTTTCTCCTCCGCTACTTTTTTAAACTCATCGCGCTCTACAGTGGTAGTTGTAAGTTTTGAAGAAGTTTCATCCAACTTAGAAGTCAAAGAAATATTTAAGGTATTTAAAGAGTCAATTTGTTTAACATAACTCCTCATTATTCCTCTTAAAGTCTCATTTTCTTTAGATAATTTGTACAATTGATTTGCTGAAAGTCTTTTGTTTGAATTGAGTTGGTTCAATAGCACTTGAATTTTTTCTTTCTGCTTGTTTAAACTGTCTGCTTTGGTATGATCCTTCTCGATTAATTTATCATAAGTATTCAACATGTTTTTAAAGTCAGTTTTCAAATCATTTGAAAGATTACCAACATAGCCTGACATCATCTGATTCATGCCTTCCATATCCGACTTTAAGGTTAGATTTTCATTGGTGCAATCATTCAATTCACCTCTTTTAGAAGACCACATATAAGAAAGAACTCCTAGAGCGGCTAATAAGATGAAAATAAGGATCATATAGATGCCATTACTTCCTTTTGTGTTGTTTTCAGTCATACGATTATGTTTATATAACAAAGGTATGAAATTGAATTATAAATATTCAATAAACTTATAAGAAATAAAGGATATCGTGTTTAGAGTAACTTGTTAAATAATAAGTGCTCCATTTAAAATAATTTTTGGAATCAGTTGCTTTGGTAAGCAATAGTCAATCCTTTAGAATTTTCTAATCAGCAAGCAGATACGCTGAAAGAATAATGCTCCATAATTTGATTGGCCAACATCTTTTTACACGCTTCATCAACTTTTTGCTCAGCAACTTTCTGGTCTACTGCTTCAATAAATAAGCGTACATGTCTACCAATTCTAACGCCTTCTATTTCTGGAAGACCTACATTTTGCATAGCATTGGTCACCGCTTTACCTTGTGGGTCAAGAAGTGCATCTAAGGGCATAATATCAATTTCAGCTTTGAATTTCATGTTTTTTGTTTTGACGATTTTCAATTATTGAGAATAATAAGTACAAAAATACTATTATCGGAATAGACCAGAGGAATAAAAATAAAATACTTACTAACGAACTTATCAGAAATACATATCTAAAGATGTTATCTGACCAATTCCAAGTTTTAAATTTTAGAGCAATTAAAGGGATATTTGAGATTAGTAAGAAAGCAAATACAGTACTTATTCCTGCAATAAAATAACAATCAAAGATTTGTTTCACCCATGCCGCTTGTAGATTCCATTGCGTAAATTGAAGGCAAAAGTATATTGGGAAGAACAATAAAAATAGGGTGTTCAATGGCGTTGGAACTCCAATAAATTTATCACTTTGGCGGGTGTCTAAATTAAATTTAGCCAATCTAAACATAGAAAGAAAAGGTATCAGCAGCGCCAAAAATGGTAAAAACTTTATCGAGGCATCAAATTGATTCGGAATATTATAAAATACGGCTTGTTGCCATGCTTGAATTTGAAAATAAACATAAGAACTTACAGCGCCATTGTAATCTTCAATGGCAATCGGAGCTTCGTTAACACCCAGAATAATCATTACCAATGTTATAATTCCTGGCGCTACACCAAAGGAAACTAAGTCTGCAAGGGAATCTAATTGTTGGCCTAGTTCCGATTTAATATGCAACATGCGAGCTGCAAAACCATCCAAGAAATCAAAGATCATTGCCAGAATTAGCAGAAAAGAAGCAATGTCAATTCTTCCAGATAAGGTAAAAAGTATGCATAGTATACCACAAATTAGGTTGAATCCTGTTAAAAGGTTAGGAAGTCTAAACATATGTCCTTATGAAATGCTAATTTTGTAGTGAATCATAGATAAATCTATTATATTTATCGTCGTTTAATTATCAAATACAAATAACACAATTTTTATTCAATTAAGAGGTTATTAGCGGTCTAAAATTTTTAACAATGAGATATTTCTTAACTTCTTTATTACTTTATTTTTCCTTTATCACTTTCTCGCAAACTTCTAAATATTCCAACGAATTTTTAGCCATTGGAGTAGGAGGAGAGGCTTTCGGAATGGGAAATTCTGTGGTTGCTCAATGTAACGATGTCACCTCTGCCTATTGGAATCCTGCGGGCTTGGTTGGCGTAAAAGGCTGGGTAGAAGCAAGTGTAATGCACTCAGAATTTTTTGCGGGCATTGCAAAGTATGATTATGTTGGCATTGCCCACAGCATTAATGACAAAAGCAGTATTGGTTTTTCTTTTATTCGATTTGGAGTGGATGATATCCCCAATACAACTCAATTGATTGATAATAATGGCGTAATTAATTATGATAATGTCACCTCCTTTACCGCTGGAGATTATGCTTTTATGGGCACCTATGCAACAAAACTTAAAGTTGAAGGAATGAGTCTTGGTGGTACTTTCAAGGTGATTCATAGAAAGGTAGGTGACTTTGCCAATTCATGGGGTTTTGGACTTGACGCAGGTTGGCAATACAAAAGAAATGAGCATTGGCGCTTTGGCTTGATGGCTAGAGATGTAAGTTCTACTTTTAATGCTTGGGTGTTTAATATTGATCCGCAAATGCAACAAGTATTTTTAGCTACAGGAAATGAAATTCCAAGTAATGGTTTGGAAGTCACACTTCCGCGCATTATTTTAGCTACTGCCTTCAATCAAAATATTGGAACCAAAGGAATGAATTTTGGTGGAGAAATAGATTTAGACATCACCACAGACGGAAGAAGGAATACCTTAATTAGCAGTGATCCTTTCTCCATTGATCCTCATGCAGGAATGCAATTGTCATACAAAAATATCGTGAAATTAAGAGGTGGTATTTCTGGGATCCAGTCGTTCAAAAATATGGACAATTCCACTTATTGGGGAGTACAACCCAATCTCGGATTAGGTATTGGTATCAAAGGATTCAATCTTGATTATGCCTTTACTAGATTAGGCGATGCAAAAGCAAATTTTTACACCCATGTTTTTTCGGTGAAGGTGAAACTCTCAAAACCCAAAAACGCTATTAAATGAGGTTTGTTTATTCGTTCTTTCTAATCCTGCTTTCTGTGCATCATATCAGCGCACAGACCTACGGCAATGAATGGATCAATTACAACCAAAAATATTATAGCTTTCCCATAACACAAGCTGGACTTTATAAAATTGATGCTGCTGCATTAATCGCTGCTGGAATTCCTGTTACTTCTTTTACCGCTGGGAATATGCAAGTGTTTGGTAGACAAAAAGAAGTTCCTTTATTTGTTCAGGACGGAGGGGACAATACATTTGATCCGGGAGATTTTTTGATTTTTTATGCAGATAAAAATGATGGGTGGTTAGACTCTACTTTATATGATGATCCGTCTTGGATGGGAAATCCTAAATTTAGTTTATACAACGACACTATAAATTATTTTTTCACTTGGAATAGTATAGAAGCCAATCAGCGTTATTTGAATGAATCTGATGTTGATTTCTCGAGTTATTCTGCTGCCAATTTTGTTTTATTTGAAAAATCTCAATCTTATTCGCAGGCTTATAACGAGGGCGAAAAGTCATCTGAAGCTTCCAGTTCATTTTATGTAAATGGTGAAGGTTGGGGGAGTACCATGCAGAATGGTAATAATGGTTATACCTGGAATTTCTCCTCTACTGTTTTTGAAAGTCTTTATCAAGGATTAGATGCCCCATTGATTCATTACAAAGCAGTTACCGTTGGTGCATCGAATGCTAATTATACGGGTTTGGGAAATCACCATACCCAGCATACCATTGGAGCCTCTAATTTTGTTTTGTTAGACACCATTTTTCAAGGTTATACCTCGATTCAAATCAATAAATTTTTCTCGCCAAATATACTTACTTCCAATACAGCCAATAATTTTAAAGTTAATATCATTGGAGATCTTGGCGTTGCAACTGATTATCAATCTATAAATTTCTGGTCTTTTGTTTATCCAAGAACCCCTTCTTTTTTAAATACCAATAAAACGGCTTTTTCCATTCTAAATGCCTCAGGACAATCGAAAGTTCGTTTGAGTATGACGAATATCAATCTTCCCAATCCTTATCTATTTGTATTGGGTTCTGTTCCTAGAAAAATCCCGGTCGTTCAAACCGCTACAGGAATTTATCAAGCATTGATTCCGAATGATTTGAGTGTGTCAACTCAAAGTGTTCTATTGCAAGATGCCTCCACTGTATTGAATATATCGACACTTGTCCCTGTTAATGGAACGGGTACTTTTACAGATTTCTCGGCTTTGACCAACTTGGATAATGCGCTGCTATTTGTCTATCAAGCCAAGCTTTCCTCTGTAGTTCAAGAATATAAAGTGTATCGCAATTCGCCTCTTGGTGGTGGATATAATGTAATCGCTGCTGAAACAAATGAGTTGTACCAACAATTTGGCGGTGGTATTCCCAAGCATATAAACGGTGTCAGAAGATTTGCACATTTTATTTATGATCAGTCTACTCAAAAACCTCTTGGTTTATTCTTGATTGGTAAAGGAATCCGAGAAGCAAATGTGGTTTCGGCTTTATCTACTGGACCTGGCTCTAGAACCAGTAGTGCCAATTATAGTCTATCTCTTGTTCCTTCATTTGGACAACCTTCTTGTGATGTTTGTATTACTTCTAATTTAAATGGAACAGATAAATGGACTCCATTAATTCCTACGGGAAGAATTGCGGTTAATACTCCCGAAGAGTTAACCACCTATTTAAATAAAGTGAAAGCATTTGAATTGAATCAAGATCCTTCAAGTACTTACAATTCGGAAACCAAAGATTGGCAGAAACAAATTCTGCATTTTTCAGGCGGTAGCAATGCAAGTGAGCAGTTGTTATTTCAATATTATCTGAATCAAATGAAAAGTGTTATTGAGGATGATTATTTTGGTGGACATACCCAACTGATTGCGAAACAAACCGGAAATCCTTTAAGTCCAGCTGAATTCCAAGCAATTCAAGATCGTATTGAAAACGGTGTTTCCATCCTGAATTTCTTTGGTCATGCTTCTTCTTCTGTAAGTGGATTTGACATCAATTTAGACGAGCCAGAATCGTGGAATAATCAAGGGAAATATCCACTTTTAATTGCAAATTCCTGTTATAATGGAAATATTTTTCAAAGTTTGCCTACCAAATCAGAACAATTTGTTCTCACGCCTAATGCAGGTGTTATTGCTTATTTAGGGACGCTTAGTTATGGATTTACAGATCCCTTGTATCAATTTTCAAATCAATTTTACCGTCAGTTGAGTCGTCATAATTATGGTGGAACTATTGGAGATCATATCCAAAATGTAATTGATAGTGTAATGAATTCCAGTTCGTCTTTAATTACAGAGGCTACTTTTTCTCAAATGACTTTGCACGGCGATCCGATGTTGACCATCAATAAACATCTTAATCCGGAAATAGAGCTCAGAGATGACCGTGTTGTTTTTGGACCTGAAAACATAACCTTGGCTACGGATTCAATTTCAATTGATATTACCCTTCGAAATTTAGGTCAATCTATTCCGGGTGATTTTTCGTTGCAAGTTTCACGAGATTTTCCTGGAAGTACTATCGACTCCAATTATTTTTATGTGGTTCAAGGAATTGATTATGAAAAAACAATTCAAATTAAAATTCCCTTTTCTCCTTCGATTGGAATTGGATTGAATAAATTTAATATTTCAGTTGATTTACCTTCAGTTGTCCAAGAACAATATGATGAGGTCAATAACAACCAAATCTTGAAGAATTTTAACATTAACATTGATGGAATCGAACCTATTTTACCCATTGACTTTGCTGTTGTCCCAAGGGATACCTTAAGTTTATATGCTTCTACCATTGATCCAGCAGCAGGTGTACATACCTATCGATTTGAAATTGATACTTTACCTACTTTTAATAGTGGATTTAAAAGGTATGCTTTAAAAACTGAATTAGGCGGTGTAAAGGAAGTGGCTTGGCAGGAGTGGATTGCTGCTAGTAGTAATTTGAGTGCTCCTTTGTATCTGACGGACAGTACCGTTTATTATTGGCGTGTTGCACTCGATGAAATTAATTTGCAATGGAAAACGAGATCCTTTCAATATATACCTGGAAAAGAGGGGTGGGGACAAGATGCTTTTCATCAGTTTACTTTTAACACTGCGCTTGGACTTAATCTCAATCCAATTAATTCCTTTAGAGAATTTATCCCCATTGAAAAACACATTACTTGTCTTACTAGAGCAATAACCACTTCACCGGGAATCTATGATAATGCTTGGTATTTGGATGACGAGCAACAAGATTATGAAATCTGTACCATGACGCCAAAGTTTCATGTTGCAGTAATTGATAAAGCAAGTTTAAGTCCCTGGGCTACGCGTTATACTTATTCCAACGGAAATGTAGCCAATCCGAATCGCAATTATGGCAATGCTAATGATAATGGTGCATGTAATGCACGACCGATGAAGTACTTTACTTTCAATCAAAATAATCCAGCGCAAATTGATGCTTTTCAAAACATGGTCGAAAATGAAGTTCAGCAAGGGGATTACATTTTAATATACACTCCTTTAACCACACGCTATGATTGGTGGAATCAATACGATGCGGGACTCTATCAAACCTTTGCAAATTTGGGAAGCGATAGTATCGTTCCAGGTAGAGTGAATCGCCCCTTGATTTTTCTAACGAGAAAAGGGGATCCGAATTTTGTGGTTGAAATTTTCTCTCAAAATAATGAAGATATTTTTCTAGATACTCTAATTACAGGTTCTCAACTGTTTGGTAAAGAAACTACGCCTATAATTGGTCCTGCTGCTGAATGGAAATCTATCTTTTGGAAAAGAGATCCACTTGAAACAACTCCTGGTGATTCGAGCTTATTGCATATTAATGTTTACAATCCAAACGGGGCGTTGCAATATGTTATTGACACCCTGATGTCGCCTCATGATTCTATTATTCAATTGAATAATTTGATTGATGCACAATTATACCCCACCATTAGATTGGTAGCTGAATACTATGACTCTCTTACACAAACTCCTGCGCAGTTGGATTTTTGGCATGTCGTATTTGCTCCACTTCCTGAAGCTGCAATTGATGGTTCTAATGGAATCACTTGGTCTGTTGTCAATGATACTTTGCAAGAGGGAGCTACAGCAAATTTTGCAATTGATGTGAAAAACATCAGTGATTATGGGATGGATTCTCTATTGATCAATTATTATTTGGTGGATAAAAACGAGGTGATCCACCCCATCAATTATCCTCGAAAAGGTCCTCTTCCCGCTGGAGCTATTTTGCGTGATACCTTGGAAATTCAAAGTCTTGGTTTGGTGGGTAACAACTGGCTACACATGGAGGTGAATCCATATATGGACCCGCAGCAAGTGTTTACGGATCAACCTGAACTTACTCATATTAATAACATCTTACAATTTCCTTTCACCGTGATTTCAGAGGATTTAAATCCGATTTTGGATGTTAGTTTTGATGGGCAACATTTATTGAATAATGACATTGTTTCTCCAAGTCCTGAAATTGTGATCACTTTAAAAGATGAAAATCCTTACTTGTTAATGAGTGAAGATGCGGACACTTCCTTATTTGGTATTTATTTAACCGATCCAGACGGCAATCAAGTTCGAGTTCCTTTTATGGATGCCAATGGAAATACTATTATGCAATGGATTCCTGCTGAAGGGCAAAATAAAAAGTTTAAAATTATTTATCCTGCTCAATTGGTAAAAGATGGTGTTTACACTCTTTTAGTTCAGGGGACAGATAAGTCCGGTAATTTATCAGGTGATTTATCTTATAAAATCAATTTTGAAGTGATTCATGAAGCGGCAATTACCAACTTTTTAAATTACCCAAATCCATTTTCAACAAGTACTCGTTTTGTATTTACCTTGACAGGAGAAGAGGTTCCAGATGATATCCAGATACAAATTATGACCATCAATGGAAGAGTAGTTCGAGAAATTGATGAATTTGAATTGGGACCTTTGCGCATCGGTAAAAACATCACCAGTTATGCTTGGGACGGTAAAGACCAGTTTGGGGATCAATTGGCCAATGGAGTTTATTTGTATCGTGTCCGCGTGAAATTGGGCGGTGAAGACATGCGCCATATAGATTCAAAAGCAGATAACTTTTCTCAGAAAGGTTTGGGTAAAATGTATTTAATCCGTTAAAAGAATTTACAACTAATTATAGCGGTATCATCACCATAATTGAGTTTACCTCTCCACTCATCCAGCTTTGAAAAAATGATGTTATTCATGTCTTCCATTTTCAAGGGTGCGTAGGCTTGAATGTTTTTGATTAAGCGCTCTACACCAAATTGTTCTCCATCTTCATTTTCAATTTCTACAACACCGTCCGTAAACAAAACTAAAGTCGAATTATTAGGAACAGTAAGTTTACCTATATTGATACTCGGTAATTCGTCTAGCATTCCTAATCCAATGCATCCTTGATTGAGTGCTTGACTCTTTCTCCCCATCAACAACAATGGATGGTTGTGTCCGGCATTGATATAGGTCATTTTTCTGCTGTGTGCATTATAATGTGCGAGGAAGAAAGTGATAAATTTTTCTCCTTTGGCATTGCGCATTACTTTCTTATTGAGTTCTTCGATCAGAAAGGACAATTCGTAGCGTTGGTATTTGAATAAAGTTCTTACGGTCGCTTGAAAATTAGCCATTAATAAGGCTGCGCTTATTCCTTTCCCTGAAACATCGGCGATACAAATGATATATTCATCATCTCCTAAAGGAATAAAATCATAGTAATCACCCCCTACGGCATGTCTTGGAATGTATTTGGCAGAGATATCCATTTTTCTATCCGAAGGTAAGTCGGCAGGGAACAAAAGTTTCTGTAATGCGGAAGCAACCTCTAAATCTTTTGAAATTAATTCTTTTACGATATTACTTTTTACCAATCTTTTATTCTCGATGGCCACAGCGATAATATTCGTAAGTGTTTGCGCGAAACTCAAATGAACCTCTTTGTCATTAATGTCTTTTCGATTTTCTTGTACTTCGGCAAGTAATAAAAAGGCTAGAGGTTTTCCTAAATGAAGTACCGGAAGAATAACATCAAACTCTTTTAACAAAGTAGAATTTGAAGCTGCTAAAAGCGTTGTTTCTTTAAACCTCAATAAATCTGGCAGATGGTCATCAAGGGTTATTTTTCCTTTAAAACCTATTTTCTTAATACACTGCCAACCTTCTTGCTGAATAAAGAGTACAAATTTTCTGTAACTTAATTGTTCTTTTAGAATGAAAGCATAAATATTAAGCAGTTGTTCGGTACTTAGATTATCATTTATAGCTGAGGTAATTTCTAAGAGCGAATTGAGTTTTATTTCTTGTAAAGAAATCTGTTGGTTGAGATGAAGTGTATTGGTTTCTGTCATCTTTGTTCCTCTAAAAATTTCGGTAAATTTCTTAAGGCAGCCATTTCTTTAAATTTAACCTTTACTTCACCGCAAGGACTTCCAAAATAAGTTCCATTGGCAGCCAAATCTTTAGAAACACCACTTTGTGCTAATAAGGTCACTTTATCTCCGATGGAAACACCGCTAGCAATTCCAACTTGACCCCAAAGGGTTACATCATTCCCAATTTTAACACACCCTGCAATGCCAACTTGAGCAGCAATCAAGCAATTTTCTCCAATTTGTGTATCGTGACCCACTTGCACTAAGTTGTCAATTTTGGTCCCTTTTCCAATGCGGGTAGTTCCCGTAACCCCTCTATCAATTGTGCACGAAGCACCGATTTCAACATTGCTTTCGATGTGCACCATTCCGCAAGAATTCAAGCGGGTGAAAGCGCCTTCTTTTTTTTGATAGTAAAAAGCATCATGTCCTATAACCGTATTGGCTCCAATGATCACACCATCTTCAATGATGCAATTGTCTAGAATACAAACTCCAGGATACAAGGTGATGTTTTTGCCAAGTTGTACATTTTTCCCGATAAAAACATTAGGAAAAGTCACTGTCTCTTCTGAATTTTTTGAGTCAGATTTATTGGAAAAATAAAGAATGACTTGATTAAATGCTTCAAAAGGTTTTGGATGAATCAGCAGCGATTTCCCTTCTGGGAATTCAGTTTCTAAATCAATTATTATGGTAGTAGCGGCAGAATGAAGTGCCTTTTCATAATATTTTGGATGGTCGACAAAAACCAGATCACCTTCCTCAACCATATGAATTTCATTGATTCCAGTTACTAATTGATTCTCATCTCCACGAAAGGCACAGCCAAGTATTTCGGCGATTTGTTTCAGTGTATGAGGTGCTTCTAATTTCATTGCGGGTTGTGTCTTCTACAAATTTAAGCAACAATTCCGCCACTTAAATTTAGGTCATCTGTAGTTATCACCCTACCTTTGTTAAAATACCTACTAAAAATGTTGCCCTAAATTATTGTAGTTTAAAAAGAATTACCTAAATTCGCAGTCCGATTTGATAAATACAAAAAGATGAGAAACGAAATTCACCCAGAAGATTACCGATATGTTGTTTTTAAAGACATGTCAAATGACTATGCATTTATTTGCCCTTCTTGCGCATCCTCAAGAGAAACAATTCTTTGGGAAGATGGAAAAGAATATCCATTAGTGAAATTAGATATCTCTCATAAATCACATCCATTCTTTACAGGTATCGCTCAGTTCGTGGATACTGCTGGTAGAATTGACAAATTCAAAAACCGTTATGGTCGTCATATGAAATAATCAATGACCTAAAAATATACGAGCCTCTTTTTTTAAAGGGGCTTTTTTTTTGCTGATTATTTTGCTGTTGCTCTATCTAAACGATCGTTGATGGTATTTCCAAGCTCAAGATCTGGAAATTTTTCGATGAAGAGTTGCGCATATCCTTGACTGTCTAAAGCATGTAAGGTGCTGTAAAGTTTTCGAGCAGCTTCTTTTAAATCTCCTTGTTCACTTAAAATCACGACAGTACTTGAGTTAAATTTTTCTGGAACTTCCTTGTAAAAAATGTACGCCGCATTGGCATCTATAGGTGATTCAGGATGATAAAAACTCAAAGGAGTTTCTGGAGCATAATGATGTTTAACCATTCCGCTGGCAACAGTTTGCGCTTCTTTATTTTTAATTGGTGGAATATAGCCTAAATGCAGTGTCAATTCTTCCAGTGTAATTCCACCCAAGCGATAAACAACAACTTGACCATTTTCTGCTCCGATAATGGTAGATTCAAGACCATAAGCGCAGGGACCACCTTCTAAAATACATTCAATCTTTCCATCCAATTCATGCAATACATGTTGACTGGTAGTCGGACTAATACTTCCATATCGATTAGCGCTCGGAGCTGCAAGGGGAAAAGGAAGATCCATCAGTAACGCTTGTAATACAGGATGTGCAGGAACTCTTATTGCCACGCGATCATGTCCCGCCGTAATTAAAGGAGAAACCAAATTGCTTTTAGGTAACAGAACTGTTAATGGTCCTGGCCAAAATACAGCGCATAATGAAGACAAGGCCTCTGGAAATTCTGTGATGTAATTTTGTGTTGCCTCTTGAGAGGAGAAATGTAGAATTAATGGATTCGCATTGGGTCTTTGCTTTGCATCAAATATTTTTTGAATGGCAATTTCATTGGTCCCGTCTCCCGCTAAGCCATATACTGTTTCAGTAGGCACTGCAACTACATCGCCTTGAATTAATAGCGCTCTTGCAATCTCAATATTTTCTGTAACAATCGTTTTCACAGTACAAATTTAGCAAAAGCAAAGATTGAATTAATTTATTGTTTCAATTAGTTTCTAATTGTAATTTCTTGCTTACCTTTGTCTTGTTTATAATAATTCTAAATAAGATGTCGGTCATCATCGCAGATAGTAATGATATTGTTCGAATAGGTTTAAGGACCTTATTATCGAATGATCCTCAAATTCAGATTGTCGGTGACGCCAAAAACAATGAAGAATTAATTTCTTTAATCAGTTCATTTGAAACACGAACTATTTTAATCGATTTCACTTCAATTGGTTTCTCCATCGATATTATTTCTAAAATCCATCAATTAGACAAAGACATCAGTTTTGTTGCTATAACACCTGATCAAAGTGCTCAGACCTTAGTAGATGCCTTGCGCATTGGGGTGAGTAGTTATGTGAAAAAGGATTGTGATTTAGCAGAAATTCTTGATGCTGTTAAGGAAACTCAAAGAGGCAATCGATATTTTTGTGGACAAATTTTGGAGACCATTCAGAAGGCAAATATCGATATTCAAGATTTAGATATGGATGGATTCACTTGTGAGGCAGTAGTTTTGACAGCAAGAGAGAGTGAAATTATCATATTAATAGCGGAAGGACTTACCAATATTCAAATTGCCACCAATTTGTTTTTAAGCAATCATACCGTAAATACGCATCGTAAAAATATCATGGCCAAGTTGGGTGTGAAAAATACTGCTGGGATTGTAATGTATGCTGTTAAAACTGAGCTGGTAATGCCGAATAAATTCCTATTTGCTCCGACTATTTAATCTTACAAATTAGCTTTAAGTTGAACCTTCTTTGGGTTAAGTAATTTGGAATCGCATAATATTTTCCCTCAATATCTTGAATCCATTGTTTCGACAAGACATTATTGATACCAAGCAGATTAAAGATCTCAAAAGATAATACGGCGTCAGAAAAAGTACTGGACCAAAATGTCTTTTTTCCCGTGGGTTTTTCTGAAATTAAATCATACGAAAGTCCTAAATCGACTCTGAAATAGGACTTCATGCGCAAGGTATCTTTATATCTGGTATGATCTGGTGGACCATAAGGTAACCTAGAGGCAAATTGTAATCCCATCTGAACCGTAAAATTTTCGAATCCAGGCATTTGATCCTGTACCAAAGCCCCAAAATTAAAAAGTTGATCTGTTGGCCTCGGAATATAACCTGGGAAAATAGTGGCGCTGTCAACAACTGTTTGGTCGATGCTGTATCCAAAAATTATTTTTTCACCTGCGGCATTGTAATATTCCTTGTAATAATCATCTAGAAGATTCTCCTTAGTCGACATCAATCCAAACTTAAAGAAAGATTCAATTCCAGGTACAAATTCACCGTGAACATTGACATCTAAACCATAAGCATAAGCAATGGCATTGTTTTCTGCATAATATCTCGTGCGTACATTTTCTATTTCATAAGGGTTCACATCCCACAAATACTTGTAGTACAATTCTCCACTTAATTTAAAAGGCATATCGCGATTCCACATATTAAAATAAAAGTCTGTTCCAGCAACAAAGTGAAAAGATTTTTGAGATTTTACATTCGTATTTAGATTTCCTTCGATGGTTCTAAATTCGCGATAAAAAGGAGGTTGGTAATATAGTCCAGATGCCAATCGATAACTTAAACGGCGCTTCATGACTTGGCCGTTTTTAACCAAGAATGCACGGGGGTAAAAGGTAAGTGCAGCACGGGGCGTTAGGTAGAATTCTTTGTTCACCGTAGTATAGCCACTTCTTAATCCAAGGGAAAGCGCCCATTTTTTCGTAATTTCAGATAATGTGTCCAGATAGTTCACACTTGTTTTTATGTCATTAATTCTAATTTTTTTAGTGACTTTCACTTCTTGGTTTCTTAAAGTGTTTGCCCAACTCAAATTCCATTGAGCGAAACCTGTGATGCGTTCCCCTTTTAGGTTGAGATTACTTTTAATGGTTTCAAATAACTGCACTTCATTCGGACTGTTTTGAGGAACACTGTATCCTGCAGAATCAATCATTTTCCATTCACTTAACACATCTGTGAATTGATCATATTGAAAATTCGCACCCCATTTCAGCGTAGAGCTTTTGTAATGGCTCTTTTCAAAATCTGTGTAATTAGCATAAAAACGATGTTCCCCTTGGTGGTAGACATTGCTAATGGTGGCGTTGAGTTGATTGCGTGCATGGTTCAAAAAGGAACCAATTCCAAGAACTGCGATGGAATCGCCATATTCTTCCTTAGAAGGATCCGTTTCTAATTCGTTGATATAATACTGTCCTTGAATATCAAAAAATTCTCTTTCATTCGAATTGAACACTGTGGTATAGAAATCTAGGTCTGTATTTTTCGTAGGTTTATATTTGAGCGCAAGTCCCCCCATCATCGTTTGAAATCGGGTACTTTCTTTTCCATCAAAATAAATACGGAACGAATAAGCTTCATTTGCGGTACCGAAATCTGTTACAGATGTTTGTGGACTAAACTGGTAGTCATTGGAAGAAAAATGTCCTAAAACAGAAAAAGTTAATTTGGGATTAATCTCATAATTCGTAAGCAATTGAGCATCCATAAAAACAGGATTATAACTGCCTTTTGTAGGTAATGAATTCAAAAGATAACCGTTAGCCCGGTAGCGTGCTCCTACCAAATAATTGAATTTTTTATTAACTGCTTCTTCCACATGCGCTTCCGCACCTAAAAGAGACAATAGGGCAGAGGCTTTAAATTTGGATGGGGTTTTATAAGTGATATCCAATACAGAGCTCAATTTATCGCCATATTGCGCATCAAATCCACCTGCTGAAAAGCGTACAGACTCCACCAATGCTGAGTGAATAAAACTCATTCCTTCTTGTTGACCACTGCGCGTAAGAAAGGGACGGTAGACCATAAATCCATTTACATACACTAGATTTTCGTCGTAATTTCCACCGCGCACATTATAGTTGCTGGTAAGTTCATTATTTGAAACTGCTGCTGTAACTAAAGTTAATGTCTTTTCGACCGTGGCGATGCGTTGATGATCCAACATCGGCAATCTATCTAGGGTAAAGGGATCGTCTTTTGATTTTAGAATGGTTACGCCTCTTTCTTGTTGAATTGGAAAGCGAATGGCTTGCATTTTTATTGAAGGCTGCTGATTATAAATAACAGTCCTTTTTTCTTTGTATTTATCAATCGTAAAAGTGATCAAGAGCGTATCGAAAAGCGCGATTTTGGCACGAAATATTCCTAGTGAATCTGTAAAAATATTCAAGGGTGGCGTGCTATTTAGTTGGACTACTACATTTTCAATTGGATTCCCTTTTTTATCGATGCAACTCCCAGTAATATCAACCTGTTGGGCACTCAAAAATAGGGGTAAAGCAATAAAAATAAAAAAGTAGCAATACTTCATAGGTAACAAAGATAATCCTTAACGATGTATGTGGAAATTTATTCTTTACAATTTATCCTTTTTGCCCTAAGAATTCTGTTTTAATATGTTGAATTAATAGCCTTAAAGGGATCAATTTTCTCTTGTCTTTTTTCATTTTTATCTATTGGCCTTGGCCTTATATAAATAATCTCAACTGCGAGCTGCGCTTTCCTCTTTTAAAAAAATAGCGTAATACTTGTTCAAATAAGAGAGAAATCATTATATTTGCACTCGTTAAATGGAGGTTGTAGCTCAGTTGGTTAGAGCGTCGGTTTGTGGTACCGAAGGTCGCGGGTTCGAGACCCGTCTCCCTCCCAAAAAGTCCCTTAGTGGGACTTTTTTTGTTTATGTAAAAGGAGTAGGTTCATTTTAGGGATTTAGAAGCCCTTTGTAAACAAATTCACATTATTTATTAATGTCAGTTTTTCAGACAAGCGAAAATAATATTGTCCTTATATTTGTTTAAAATATTGGAAATGAAATCCACTTTTATTTTAATTAGTTTGATGCTTTGTTTTGCTTGTGAAGACAATAAAGAAACTCAAAGCACACAAATTGTATCCAGTATCGAAGCTAATGAAGACTCAGAACGCGCATTAGAGGCAAATTTAAAGGAAGCTGCTGCAGAGGAAAAAGATCGTTTAGCGCATTTAACGACTTTAGTTTTTGATCGATTAGAGCATGATTTCGGAACTATAAAAGCTGAATCCGATAACAGAACAAGTTTTAGAGTAAGCAATACAGGTAAGCACCCATTGGTGATCTTAAATGTAAAAGCAAGTTGTGGTTGCACCACACCAATTAAGCCCAAAAAACCTATCCCTCCGGGTAAATCAGATGTGATTATTGTGAATTTTCATCCAGGATATAGTCCAACAAAAGAACAAGAGAAAAAAGTAACCGTTGAAACCAATACTAAGACTGTGTTAACCGTCCTTACGATTAAAGCATTGGTAGAGAAAAACTAAGAGCAATGAAAATACATGTAATCGATACTGGTAATTTTAAGTTAGATGGAGGCGCTATGTTCGGCGTAGTTCCTAAGTCGCTTTGGCAAAAAACCAATCCAGCAGACGAACAAAACATGTGTTCTTGGGCCATGCGATGCTTGCTCATTGAGGATGGAAATCGCTTGATGTTAATCGACACAGGAATTGGAGACAAGCAAACTGAAAAGTTTTTCGCTCATTATTATTTATATGGCTCAGCCAGTTTATCGCGCAGTCTGCATCAATTAGGCTTTCATGAAGATCAAATCACCGATGTGTTTTTGACCCATTTACATTTTGATCATTGTGGCGGCGCGATTGCATGGAATGATTCAAAATCTGCTTATCGGCCGGTATTTAAAAATGCCAAATATTGGAGCAATGAGCAACATTGGCAATGGGCAACGGTTCCCAATTCAAGAGAAAAGGCCTCTTTCTTATCAGAAAATATTCTTCCCATTCAAGAGAGTGGTCAATTAGCATTCATTGATCGAAAGGAAAATTTAACCCAAGCTGTTTTTCCAAATATGGATGTTCTTTTTGTTGATGGTCACACCGATAGTATGATGTTACCGCATATCTCCTATAAAGGAAAGACGATAGTTTTTATGGCTGATTTATTACCAAGTGTTGGGCACATTCCTTTACCTTATGTAATGGGTTATGACACGCGACCACTCATAACCATGGAGGAGAAGGCTAAGTTTTTAGATAAAGCGGCAGCTGAATCCTACATATTATTTATGGAACATGATAGTGTGAATGAATGTTGTACGGTGATGGCGACTGAAAAAGGGGTGCGCTTGAAAGACACCTTCAGTTTTTCTGAGATATAAATTATTTCTTTCACTTGAGCTATTGATATTTAACCCTTCGAGGAACTAATTCATTTGTTTAGGTTAAGACAATCAATTCTTTAGGAAAAAAAGAACACAATTTTCCACTTTTTAATTAAAATCCCTTGTTAATTCAAAAAATCAGCTTATTTTTGTATCCGCTTTAGCAATAAGGTTCACACGATTTTGAATCCAGATGTTTCTGGAGATCGTCGTAAGATGGTTAAAAAATTGGTTTGGTAGTTCAGTTGGTTAGAATACATGCCTGTCACGCATGGGGTCGCGGGTTCGAGTCCCGTCCAGACCGCTCAGAACGCTAAAGCGTTAAAAAGAAACGCCTCTATGGCTGGAGGATTAGAAAACCCTAAGATGTATCAAATATCTTAGGGTTTTTGTTTTTAGTTTAAGTCATACTCTATGGAAGTATATTCAGTTTATATAATTTGTAATCCCCAAAAAATTTATTACAAAGGCTTTACAAGCGATGTTTTGCGTCGATTGGATGAACATAATTCCTCTCTAGGAAAATACACTTCTGAAAAAGGGCCATGGATTTTGGTGTTCCAACATTCATTTATTTTCAAGTCAGAGGCTTTGAAGTATGAACGGATGCTCAAACGTCAAAATCACAAATACCTGGATTGGTTAATCGCATCAGATAAAAATGAAATAACTAGAATTTAATGCCGCATAAATGGGGTCGTCTCGGCTCAGCCGAGAAGTGCCCGTCCAGACCGCCAGAGCTAAAGTTTAAACCCTGTAAGTCACTGATTTACAGGGTTTTATTTTGTCCTAAAATTCGTCGGGGGACGGATTGGGGGACGGATTTATCCAAAAAATTTTTCTGAATTTTCGTTTTTCATTGTTGATAACTTTCTTTTTTGCAGTCCGGTTCAGACCGCAAAGGTTTTCTAGTCAACAAACTCAACCAATTCCCGATTCAATAAAATCTTATGGGTTCCATGAGGGGTGAAGGTGATACTATAATCTTTTGCTTGTTCTTCACCTACCGCATGTTTGAATTTCGCTCGAATTCTAGCCATTACTTCATTCATGTTATTATCTGTTATGTCTACCAAAAGATTAATTGCTTGATCAATTAATTCATTGGTTGCCTGATTGCTAATCTGAGCATAATAGGATCTCAGTTCGGTTTTATAATCGATGAGGTAACTGCGTTGAATTCCTTCTGGATGATTCAAATACAGCAAATAAAGTGCTCTTTCTTTTGGATTGAGGTTGATTTGTAAATCTCCCAAATCAGTCAAGTAGATGGTTTTACTCATTCCTCTGATTTCCATTTTACTCAAACGCATTAGTAAATGCGAACGCTGACGAAACATAATATTGTCCCTGAGTCCATCCATGATATCAAACAATTGACGCAGATGTGTCTTGATCGCATCACGCTTTTCTAAAATCCCAAGGCATTCAGGACATAGGTCAGCCGTGCGCATTTTCAGGACAATTTGGGTTTTATCGACGCAAAAATCCATCATACATCCACGAGGTTCCTCGTGCACATGATCCATAATGTCATTTTGTTTCTGAAACATCATGCTGCGCAAAAGCCAAGATACAATCTCATAAGTTACCGGAAATCTATCGTCAATGGAATTCCCGAAATACCAATCCCAATCATTGGTTTGCACAAAGTAGTTTTTCATGGTTGCATCTACACATCCAAACCAATTCTTGTCATTTGGAACATCATTCAAGAGGATGATGTGATCGTTTTCATCTATTTGTTGGTCTCTTCTATATTTTTTACAAACTTCAAATAATTGATCCCACGAAAGAGTTGGTCTCCTGTGAGGAAATGAAATTTCTTTTTTAGGTTCAAATTCTTCTGAGAATAATCCCATCTGCGGAAATGGCTCCTTAGTTTCAAAGTCCTTCTTCGTGTTATAAATTTCTTCTTGATCAGATTCAGGCATCAAAATAGGTTCAGAAGGTACAAATTCTATGCTGCCTCTGTATTTTCTTAATAAATTAAGCACATTGTTAAAATCTTCAATGTCATAATTTTTAGAGCGAATTAAATGTACCTTCATGAACCTTATTGTTAAATTTCTTTCTTTCTTCTTTCTTTTTCCTTAAAAATATCAAAAATATCTCGTTTAAGGTTACCTGAAGATTTTTCATGTGCATAAGTTCTAATAGAATCGCTCACATCATCCATGAAACCTCTGTATTCACTTTTGCTGAAGTTCATAACATTCTCCTTTCTAATATTAAGCATTTTAGAGGTGTGAATGGCATCAAAATCAGCTCCTAAAAAACTAAAAGTCCATTTACCAGTTTCATCTAATTGTTCAATTAATTTGGCAATATCGTGATAGGAATAAAGTCTCGAAGAATTTTCATGACCATCTGTAATAATAACCAATACAATCGATATCTCATCATCACTTAGTGCTGCACCAAATTGTTTTTTGATCGTATAAATCGATTTCCCTATGGCATCTAATAGGGCAGTAGTTCCACTGGGAAAATAATTTTGGTTGGATAAAGGTTGGATAGCGTCTATCTGACCAAATTGAATTCGATCTTGAATTTCATTATTAAAAAAGGTAAGTGAGCACAGATACTCTTGATCCGGCAGTTCCTTTTTAAGTTGTTGAATGGTATTCAACTGCGTGTTAAATCCAGCGACCGTTTGAAGTTCTAATCCTGCCATAGAACCACTTTGATCTACAATAAAGTGGTAAAGTGTTGTTTTGTTTTTCATAATATATGTTTTTAATGGTTGGTCAAATTTTTCTTCTTTTTAGGTCAGAAAGCTAATTCCTGCAAGCTTGCAAAGAATAAAATATCCAGTAAAAGCTCGTGACCTTTGCAGTGACAAACACAAATTATTAACTAAAAATTCAAGCTATGAGCAACAGGACCAAAAAAATTCTAACCTTTTACACAGACCAACAAGTTTGTACTGATCAAATTCAAAATGCTTCTTTTTCAAAATCACCCCTCAAGCCTTATTTGTTGATGCAACGCATAAAAACTAAAGGATTGAATACGATTTTTAAGCGAAATTCAAATTTTGCTCCCTTTACCAAAGAAGACTTCAAAATCGCTCACACGGAAACCTACATCAATAATTTTTTTCAAGGTGAGGGCAACTATCTGTCCAATTCACTCCCTTGGTCCAAAAACTTAGTGCACAGTGTCTGTTACACCAATGCCGCACTTTATGAAGCTAAAAAGCACAGCATACTAAATCCGCAAACGGTTTGCTTTGCTCCAGTTTCAGGAATGCATCATGCACAACCACATCGAGGGAGTGGTTTTTGTACTTTTTCTGGACAAGTAATCTCAGCAATCAAACTATACAATGAATTGGGCGTGAGTGGGGCTTATTTTGATCTTGATGGTCACTTTGGAAATAGCATTGAAGACAGCAGAGTTTTTAACCCCATTCTGGACCAAGCAATTCCGGTAGGTTGCAACATCAATCCTTACGGCAAAAATGAGGATTATTTAGAATCGTTTAAAGAGGGGTTAAAACATGTGGGGAAACTCATCAAGGCTGGAAAAATTCACTATGTAGTTTTTGCGCATGGAGCTGATTCGCATGAAGATGATGACATAGGTGGTGGCTGTAACACTAAAAATTGGCTCCTTTGCGCTTCTATCTTTGCTGATTGGGTGAACGAAATCTCTGAAGAGACGGGCAAATTCCTCCCTGTAACCTTAGCTTTATTTGGTGGTTACCGCGCGGATAATTACAATGCTGTACTCGATTTACATATTAAATCGCTCTTGCAATGCGCCAAAACTATTTGCCAAAATGAGGTGAAAAATGAAGTGGTGATAGCAAGAAAATTAGTTCGAATCTAATTTGATTTGGATGATCATTTTCTTACTCCGCTTGCGCTATATTTTGAACGCCTTCAAGGAGTATTTCATAATAATTGAAGTCGTTTTTAGTTGGGTTTTCTTCTTCAATTAAATCAACAATGCAATCTTTTGTGGGAAGGGGCTCAAAATACAGACTGAAT
>CANLAQ010000015.1 GCA_947488235.1 Flavobacteriales bacterium
TAGACCTTGCAATAGGAGGTTTTTCAAACCCATTGAATTTGGTATATGCTAAGATTATCTGAAAGATCAATCGCCAGCATCCAAATTTGGTGGGGATTAAAAATACTTCGAACCTACTCAGAGCTGAGAAGATTGCATGTTCGTCGAAGTAAAGCGCATTGCTCAGTCAGCTCCTTTTTTTGTTACTTTTTTTTGAGCTAAAAAAAAGTAAAGGAATAGATCAATCGCTAACATCCAAATTTGGTGGGGATTAAAAATACTTCGAACCTACACAGAGTTGAGAAGATTGCATGGTCGTCGAAGTAAAGCGCATCTCGACTCCGCTCGATGAGCTTTCAGAAGTGGATTGAGCGGAGTCGAAAGACACGGTGTTGAGATCTCGAAAACCTCGATTGTTGAGCTCTCGAAAGCCACGATTGTTCAACTTTCAGATTAATAGGCGACGCAATAAAATGTTCATTTCTGAACTTCAATTAAAATAAAATGCTTAAGATTGTTGTAATTATTTCAACATTAAAATTAAAAACTATGAAAAAAATTGTACTTATCGGAGCACTCGTAATTGGTGCTATAAGCGCGCAAGGGCAAACACTAGGATTTTTATTGGAAGGACAAGCAAAAGCAATGCAAAGTGCCACCATGCTTTTGAATAAAAATATTTCTGATAAAGGAGCTGAACAAGACTATGCATTAGGAATGGGAACTACTTTTGGCGCGGGATTAAACGCTTATTTTGGAAATATAGGTTTGGGAATTGAAATCAATGGTGGAAAACATAATGGAAACTATGCGGGGACTATTTTTGGACAATCTTATACTTCTCAAGTAACACTTAAGCAACTTCAGATTCCGATTTTATTAAAATTGAAAGGCGAAAATGGAGGATACTTTGAAATTGGTCCACAAATCAATAGAATTTCTTCTGCAAGATATACTAGAAATGGCTTATTATCAACAGCAGTAGATGTCAAATCCAATTATGTAAATTACACTTCAGTTGTTATGGGATTCGGTGCTAATATTAGATTGGTAAAATCTATTCCTTTAGGATTATTGATTGGAATGCGTTTACAATACGGTTTCAAAGATTGTCAAGGCGTTGATGCCTTAGGAAATAGTTTATCAAATACACTTTACTACCCTACTCCTGCCAACACCATGGCGGTAGCTGCTGGACTTCAATTAGGTTTGACTTATAAGTTTAACTAAATACGAATATTGGTATACCTCACTTCTTAAGATTGTTTTTGAGAAGTGAGGTAATACTAAAACATCAAAATTGCAATTCATTTCAATTGCACCTCAATCACAAAAGAATCTCCAAAAAAAATTCTGCCTCTACACCAACTATCCCTCCAACTCTAAACTCTAGCATCTAACTCTTCTTTTAATAAACAAAAGAGCGTTTAATGCACACTTTTTTAAAACTTCAAAAAGTAGTGAACATAAAATCATTATCTTTGAACTCAAAAATTAATAAATGGCAACAACAGCAGAAATTAGAAACGGTTTGTGTATCCGTCACAACGAAAAATTATTTCAAATCATAGAATTTCAACATGTCAAACCAGGAAAAGGTCCTGCCTTTGTGCGTACTAAAATGCGTCAAATTGAAAGTGGCAAGGTGATCGACAATACCTTTTCAGCAGGTCACAAAATAGAAATAGTACGCATTGAAAACAGAGAGTATCAATACCTATATCAAGAAAGTGATGATTTCATTTTCATGAACAACGAAACATTTGAGCAAGTCAACATCCCTAATAAAATGGTAGAAAAACCAGATTTCTTGCAAGAGGGAATGATTGTAAATATATTATTTCATGCAGAAGAAGAGATGCCATTAGTGGTTGAACTTCCAATGTATATCATTGCTGAGGTTACCTACACGGAGCCAGGAGTAAAAGGAGACACCGCAACCAATTCACTTAAGCCAGCTACTATTGCGACTGGAGCAGAAGTGCGTGTGCCTTTGTTTATTGCGAATGGTGAAATAATAAAAATTGATACCCGAACAGGTGTCTATGTTGAACGCGTTAAAAACTAAGAATGAAAAATACTGCACTTTCTTCCATCCATATTGCACTTGGCGCAAAAATGGTTCCCTTTGCTGGATACAATATGCCGGTTCAATATGCCGGTGTAAATATCGAACATGAAGTAGTTCGCAACGGCGTTGGAGTTTTTGATGTGTCTCACATGGGAGAATTTGTATTAAAAGGACCTAATGCATTAGCATTAATTCAAAAGTTCTCTTCTAATGACGCTTCAGTTTTAGTAGATGGAAAAGCGCAATATTCTTGTATGCCTAATGGAAAAGGTGGCATCGTAGATGACTTGATTATTTATCGCGTGCATGCTGAAGAATATTTTATAGTTGTTAATGCCTCCAATATTGAAAAGGATTGGAATTGGATGAGTTCCCATAATGATTTAGGAGTAGAAATGCATAATCTTTCCGAATCCTATTCCCTACTCGCTATTCAAGGTCCATTAGCAGCTGCAGCAATGCAATCTCTCACGGAAGTAGATTTATCTCAAATGGTTTATTACACTTTTCAGCATGCTACTTTTGCAGGTATTGAAAATGTAATGATTTCAGCAACGGGTTATACAGGATCGGGTGGATTTGAGATTTATGTTAAAAATGAAGCTGCTGAGCATGTTTGGAATGAAGTGTTTAAAGCAGGTGCTTCCTTTGGAATTCAACCTATTGGACTAGCTGCTAGAGATACACTTCGTTTGGAAATGGGCTTTTGCTTATATGGTAACGACATAGATGACACTACTTCTTCTTTGGAAGCTGGTTTGGGATGGATTACAAAATTCACAAAAGATTTTGTTGATTCTGAATTTTTAAAATCTCAAAAAGAAGCGGGAATTACCAGAAAACTGGTTGCTTTTGAAATGATTGATCGCGGTATACCAAGACACGATTACCCGATTCTTGATCAAGAAAATAATGTCATCGGAAAAGTTACCTCAGGAACCATGTCCCCTAGCCTTAAAATTGGCATTGGAATGGGTTATGTATCTATAGAAAATAGTGCACTTGACTCAGAAATTTTCATCGAAATTAGAGAGAAGGGAATTAAAGCCAAGATTGTTAAGGCACCGTTTTACAAGAAATAATACTTGTAAAGCACCTTACTAAATTCTTGCACACTAAATTTTGGATAATTGCGTATTTATAAGCATGCAATTAAAAGGAATTAAGACCTGGTCAGAAAATGACCGACCAAGAGAAAAATTTAACTCCAAAGGAGGCGCTGCCCTCAGTGATGCAGAAATAATTGCCATTCTCTTAGGAACAGGAACAGCTCAAAAAACCGCCTTAGATTTAGCCAGAGATGTATTGCAATTTTTTGATAACGATCTGTTACTTTTAGCAAGAGCCAGTATCACTGATTTAATGCAAATTAAAGGAATTGGAATGGCTAAAGCAATCGGAATTAGCGCAAGCCTAGAATTAGGAAAACGAAAAAGTAAGGCAGTTGCCCTTGAGAAAAAAGGCATTACCTCCTCTCAAATGGTCTATCAGTATTTGCAACCTTATCTCAGCGATTTACAGCATGAAGAATTTTATGTCTTGTATCTCAACAACAAGAATGAAATCATCACCCATAAACAAATTTCTAAAGGTGGCATGACGAGTACCATTGCCGATGGAAAGATAATTTTTAGAAATGCCTTACAATTTCACGCCACAGCATTAATTTTAAGTCACAACCATCCGAGTGGTAACAAAAAAGCAAGTCAACAGGACATCGAGCTGACTAAATCCTTACTGCAATTTAGTAAATGTATCGATATTAAAATTTTAGACCACCTCATTTTCACAGATAATGGCTATTTTAGCTTCGCAGATAACGATATGATGAACTCATGAGCAGAAAGAAAATAATTACCATAATTGGAGCGCGACCACAAATCATTAAAGCTGCAGCGATAAGTCGCGCCATCAAGCACAAATTCTCTGATCAATTGGTAGAGCTCATAGTACATACTGGTCAGCATTACGACGAAAATATGTCCGCAGTATTCTTTACTGAATTAGACATTCCACAACCTAATTTTAACCTTGAAATCGGAAGTGGAAGTCACGCTTCACAAACAGGTAAGATGTTGATCGGACTTGAAGAAATTTTCTTAAAGGAAAAACCTGATGCTGTTCTTGTATACGGAGATACCAATTCTACCATTGCAGGAGCTTTAGCTGCTTCTAAAATACACATTCCACTTATTCATGTAGAAGCTGGTTTGAGAAGTTTTAATAAAGCAATGCCGGAAGAGATTAATAGGATTGCTTGCGATCATATGTCCACCCTACTTTTTACGCCAACCGCAAGCGGAATAGCAAATTTAATTCAGGAAGGTTTTTCCATGTCGAGAGAACATAAAGCACAAATTGATCAGCCTCTTGTTACCCATTCAGGTGATGTGATGTTTGATAACAGCATCTATTTCTCTGAACTCTCAAAGTCAAATTCCAAGGTACTTGAGCTTTTGAATCTAAGCAATGACCAATATATTTTGTGTACCATTCATCGCGATACCAATACAGATCATGCTATCGCAATTAATTCAATTTTTAATGGACTTTTACAGGTTCAAAAAGAAAGTGGATTAAATCTGGTACTTCCTTTACATCCTAGGACAAGGAAAAAGATGGAGGAATTACTTGACCATAAATTGAAAGAAGCAATAGCAAACAATTCCTTATTTCAAATCATTGATCCCGTTGGATTTTTGGATATTATAGCCTTAGAAGAAAACTCCAAATTAATCATTACCGATAGTGGTGGATTGCAAAAAGAAGCTTATTTCTTCAAAAAACCATGCGTAATCCTAAGAGAACAAACCGAATGGGTAGAAATTGTAGACAATGGCAATGCCTTATTAGCTGGAACAGATACTGCATTAATTGTTCAACACAGTTCAGCATTATTGACTAAAAAAGATTTCACTTATCCTCCATTCTATGGAGATGCACATGCAGCTGAAGCTATATGTGAAATTATTATAGAAAATTTGTAGTATGATTATTTATGTTGATCAAATTACTACGCGTTTAATTTATACGCTTGATTTTGTTTTTAAGGAACGAGGGCTGAGCTATACGCTTTGTGACGACTTCATAGCATTCGAAACAATAAAAGATCATAAATTCAATTACTCCGGACGCTACTTTGAAGGCGTAAAATCAATTGAACCGACCTCCTTATTATTTGATGAAGACCTGAAAGTATTTGGGTTAACGGAAGGTGTTTTTCAAAAGGAACCCTGCATAGCATTTAATGGCAATAGTGATCCGCTTGCAGGCATCTTTTATGTATTGAGTAGAATGGAAGAATACGGAGATGTCTCAAGGGACAATCACCTTCGATTTGAAGGTAAAAACAGTGTGCTCTTCCGGTTTAATTGGCATGAAAAGGCAGTTTGCGATCGTTGGGCCCATGCGCTACTTTCCTTTCTAGAAATTGAAATCATTACCCCCATTGGAATCGATAATTTTCTTCCCACCTTCGATATTGATTCTGCTTATGCTTATCGCTATAAAGGCATCATAAGAAATAGTTTGTCCTCGTTTAAAGACTTTATCTACGGAAGAAGGAAAGAACTCATGCTACGACAAAAAGTTCAAAGTGGCTTCAAAAAAGACCCCTTCGATACCTATGACATTATTGAAGCCACCCAAGATAAAGGATTCCAAGTATTACTTTTTTGGCTTCTTGGAGATTATGGTAAATATGATAAAAATCTATCTTACAAACATCCCAAGCACAAGAAACTGATCAAAAGAATTAGTGAGCGCATTGAGATAGGAATTCATCCAAGTTATAAATCCAACTCGTATTATTTTTATTTGCATCAAGAGATAGAAAGACTAGAGGGAATTGTGAATAAGCGCGTTCATAAAAGCAGACAACATTACCTAAAACTTCAGTTCCCACTCAGTTATCAAACCTTGATTGATCAAGAAATTACCGACGATTATACTATGGGTTATGCAGATATTGCTGGATTTAGAGCTGGAACTGCGCGTTCTTTTCTTTGGTTTGATTTAAGTAAAAACGAGATTACTACACTTCGTGTACATCCATTTGCCTACATGGACGGTACGCTTAATGAATATTTACACCTAAGTCCAGAGGACGCTAAAAATAAAATTAAACAACTTCACGAAGAAGTTAACCAATATGGTGGAGATTTTATTTTCATTTGGCACAATGAAACTCTAGGAGATAAAAGAAAATGGAAAGGTTGGTTAGAAGTATTTTATTACACCCTTAATTTGAAAAATAAGTAGCCTTTAAATTAACAGTCAACACCTATACATTAACGCAATTTAATAGCCTTACTTTAAAGATTAAAACCATGCTCCTGGATTTTTTTCTTTTCGATCTTAGACTGATTCAAAATCGCACTTTACCATAATGTCATCTATTTCCTTCTTAAATGTATTTTTTGAATGATGCGCTTCTTGATTGTGAATATACTTTCTAATGCGTTCTATATGACAAACACTTTCAGCCCAATAATCATCTTGCCAGTCAAATTTATTTTTAGTCAACTTATTTTTATTAATCCAAAATGATGATTCGCCTTTAATTAGCTGTGCCACCTTGCTGATAGTTTGTTCTCTACCTAATGAAATCAAGCAATGGGCATGATCTTGATATCCATTAACACAATCTAGCCAAATTCCTTTTTCTGCCGCATTTTGTTTGATATGTTGAAATACTTGTTTCCTCAATTCTTTTGAATCAAGAAATGGCTCTCTATTTTTTGTGGAGAACACAATGTGTATGTAAACCCTTACCCAACTCATAGTAATTATTTAATGTGGCTAAAGCCAATATTGTTATTTCTATTTTTATAGCTTGCTTAAAAGCAAGCTCAATAGATATTTATTGTTTTTTTCTCTTTGAATGCTTAGCAAGCTCAAGAGATATTAATTTGTTTTTTTCTTTTTGATTACTTGCTTAGCAAGCTCAAGAGATATTTTCTGTTTTTTTCTTTTTGAATGCTTAGCAAGCTCAAGAGATATTAATTTGTTTTTTCCTCTTTGAATGCTTAGCAAGCTCAAGAGATACTTAACAGAATTTTCTTAATACTATTTTATAATCTTAAATTATTGATTGAATTAAATTTGGCTAAAGCCAAATCTGCTATTTCCTTTTTGATAGCTTGCTTAAAAGCAAGCTCAAGAGATACAATCTTTTATTTCTTTTTAATTGCTTACTTAAAGCAAGATCAATAGATTCAATCTTTTATTTCTTTTTTATAGCTTAACTTAAAGCAAGCTCAATAGATTCAATCTTTTATTCTTTTTAATTGATTACTTAAAGCAAGCTCAATAGATACTTAACAGAATATTTAATAATTATCTATTCAGTTTGGCTTTAGCCAAACTACAATCTTATATTCTTCCTATTGTGCTTTAGCACCATTTTCTGCTTTTCTTACAGAAATCTTATTTTTCAGCCAAATTAAATCTCAAAAACAATTCAAATCCTCCCCTAGTTCTTGATACCTCATTCAATTTTGAGATATTAATATCATAACTCAATCCCGTGGAATAAGAACCCCATTCAAACATGAACTTAGCCGCAAGGGCATCCTTAAAACGATTGAATAAACCAAAATAAATAGCGGTTGGTTTCCTAGATCCTCCACCAATTGAAGTTGAATTTAATTGATATTTATAATACAAACCATAAAGAATTTCCATTGAACTTCCTTGTCTTTGAAAATACACGCCAGGCAAAATTGCTGCTTTTGTATTCTTTAGATTAATGTTTGCATTAGCAAAAATAGACCAACGAACATAAAGACGATCACTTTTTTGATTAAGAAAAGAATTGGCTGGACGATTGAGATGATACGCAGCAATACCAACATTAAATGCATTTTTATTGGCCTTAGATTTCATATTATTGTCCTTTTTATAGGAATATAATAATCCTGCTCCAGCATCTAAGAAAGAAAAGTTCGGAGAAGAAAAGGTTTCATTACTTGGTAAAGCACTATTGTAAACAGAACCATCATACTGACTTGTCCATCTTCCTGCATTTGGACTGATTGATTTTTGTCCAAAACCGGTGTAAATTCCCATGCCTAGTGTACTAGATTTGTCCAAAATTAAATGATAGGCAAGATTTACATTCATGGTATTGGTAGTGATTTTAAGGTCACCAGATTGATCATTGTAAAAATTTAACCCACCAGCCATGATTCCATTCTTTCGTCTTTTATTTTCATTAAAACGACCATCTATAGAAGCCGCAAAAGTTTGGTAAGGAATTGCTACACTGTTCCATTGACTTCGGTAATTGAGTACTCCGTTAACTGTTGAATTAGCACCTGCCAAAGCTGGATTAAGTGTTAATGGAGAAAATTCCATTTGTGAAAAATGCACATCTTGAGACCATAATTTTATCGCAACGACAAATATAAATACAAGACAAGTTGCTAATTTTAGAAAAAATAATTTCATGTTTCTCATAGTTTTATCGAACTAATGTTACATTTCCAGAATCTAAGATTCGGGTACCGTCAAAAAGTGTTACTACTAATTTATATGCAAATACTCCAGCATTTAAAGGTTTGTCTTTATAAGTTCCGTCCCAACAAATTGATAAATCAGTTGTGTTAAAAACCAACTCACCCCAACGATTGTAAACAGAATAATTTAATTCAGCAATACAATTTCCAAAAATACAAAGCGTATTGTTTTCAACCGGACCACCATCACTTGGAGCAAAAACTGTTGGGACAAAAATATCATTGCAATTGGTCTCAACAATAATCATCACATCAGCAGATCCAATACATCCAAAAGCATCAGTTCCTGTAACCGTGTAGATTGTTGTCGAAGTTGGAGTAGCAATTGGATTAGAACAAGTGGTACAACTTAAACCAAAAGTGGGCGTCCAAGTATAACTTGTTGCCCCATAAGCATTCAATTGTAAAGAAGTACCTTCAATCACTGTTGCTGTAGAAGGCGTCGCTGTAATGGGTAAAGTACCAATAGACTGTACATTATAGGTTTCAGTAACACTACATGAATTAGAAGTAACTTGAAGCGTATAAGAACCACCCGATAAATTATTAATAGATGATGTAGTTTGACCGTTAGACCATAAATAAGTATAGACGCCAGACCCACCCATGACTGTTGTACTTATTTGACCATTTGAAAAAGTGCAATTGGTATTGCTTATTGATTCTGTAACTACAATTTGCGCTGGACTACTAATTGTAAGTGAAACAGTACCAACACATCCATCGGCATCGGTAACGGCCACATTATAGGTTCCGGCAGATAGATTACTTGCATTCGAAGCATTTCCACCAGAGGGAGACCACACATAAGAATAAGGAGCGGTTGCTCCAGTTGCAAGAACGGAGGCCAATCCATCACTTAATCCATAACAAGAAACATTTGTTGAAGACTGAACCGTAACTGTTGGTCCACCAATAGAAGGAACAATCACATCCAAACTAGAAGTACATCCGTTACCATCGGTTACAAGAACTTGGTATAAACCTCCAGGGATATTTGAAGCCGTAGCAAGATTACCACCAGCAGGAGACCAAGAATAACTGTAATTACCAATACCACCAGATGCATTTGCAGTAGCGGCACCATCATTTACCCCACAATTTGCAGAAAGAATATTAGAAGAAGTTACCATTAGGGAAGTTGGTTCGGTGATAACTAAAGTAACTGTCGAAGAACAAGAATTAGCATCCGTTACAGTGACGGTATAACTACCAGCACTCAAACTATTTTGCGTAGCACCAGTAAGTGAACCTGGCATCCAAGAGTAAGTTAATGTACCAGAACCACCTGTTGCAGAAACTGCTGCTGCGCCATTAGTTCCATTGAAACAAGAAACATTTTGGGTGGAAACAATAGTAAGTGTTGGTCCACCATTAGTTGAAACAATAGCATTACCAGTAGTTTGACAAGCATTAAAATCGGTAATTGTTACAGAATAAGTACCTGCTACTAAATTATTAGCAACAGAAGAATTTCCTCCAATTGGTGACCATAAATAGGTATAAGGACCTGTGCCACCTGAAGGATTTGCCGTTGCACTTCCAGTGTTGTTGCCGCAATTACTTGGCGTTGTTGATAGACTTACTGATAAAGGTGCAATAGGCTGTGTAATACTAAGCGTTGTTGTTCCAGGACATTGATTTGCATCTAAAATATTGATCACATATGTTCCTGCAGACAAAACACTTTGAGTAGCTCCTACCAAACCTCCTGGCGTCCACGTATAAGTGTAGGGAGCTTGACCACCTGACGTTGATACAGTTGCAGTACCAGTTGCAGCACCGTAACACAAAACATTCATTTGTGAAGGAATGCTAAATTGTAGTGTTGGACATGGATTGACAATACAAGCGGGAATCGCAGCTAAATTGGCATAAGTTACCGTGGTTCCTAGATTATCAATTAACTGAACTGGCCAAGTTACAGGAGCTGGAATATTAGCACCAGTAGCAAATGTACTCCAAGCAGTTACAGGCGTTCCTGCAACAGTGAAAATCCCACAATAAGTTCCTAAGCCTGAAATACATGGAATGGTAGTTACTGAGTTCTGCCAAGAATAGGTCGGGACACCACTGACAGCAGAAATAGTTCCATTTGCTTCAACACAAGCAGACAAAATAGAAGTACATGAATTCACTGGAATAATAATAGATTCTGAACCACAACTTAATGTATAAGTTATGGTATAAGTTCCAGGTCCTACAAGTGCTGGACTGAAAACACCGCTAGCACTAACGCCAGGTCCACTCCAAGTGCCACCAGTAACAGCAGGTGTTAAGGTAACTGGAGCAGAATTATCACATAAACTTTGAGGCATACAAATAGTTGCATCGCAACAGGTTATTGGAATTACCGCACAAGCACCAGCAGCAAATGATTGCACACCACCCGTTCGAGAAGAGGAACTGCTTGTTCCATTTCCACCACAAGCAATCACATCTCCGGCTGAACTAACACGTACATCGTAAACTATAAACGAAGTTGGATAGAAAGCCTGTTGTACTAAACTTGAATTAAATTTATATACACCAGTTTTAGAACCCACATAAATATTTCCACAATTATCAATATCAATCCCAGCATTTTCTGTGACATTATCGCTTAAAAAAGGAGCTGACAATACTCCACCAGGAATGGTAACACTTCCTATCAAACTCAGATTTATTAGAGATCTTTTTTGTAATTCATTACCTTTATTTAGGTATACGAAATTTGCATCAGCCCGAATAACCTTTATGCCAGTATTATTGTACCTCCAGTTTTCACTTTTATAACCCCAATTCACCCCATGATTTTTCATATATAGGGAAGAAGACCCAGAGGGACAAAGACTTAAATTATCATTCAAATAACCAATAGTATCTAGCGTAACAAAATAATACTTCCCATTTGGAGCGGCGGATAAACCCCGAACCTCTTGAATTTGTGGTGGAATACTGAACAAACTTCCAGTGGAGGTCACTTGAACCGAGGTAGTGATATTTCCATTGGCCATATTCACTTCGTATATTCTACCATGAATATTCAAATTCCCGCCAGTACCTCCAACTATTAATTTAGTCTGATCGCAATTAAAAGCAATATTCCAAAATTCTGTACTGATTTGACCACCACTTGGTGCTGTATTACTCCAAACTAAAGCACCTGCTGAATTTACTTTTAGGATTTCATAATTCGTTCCATTGGTTACATAAGAGTTACCTAAATCGTCGGTAGCCATGGTGCCTAACCATTGTGTGGTATCATAAGGTGTATCATAAGACCATTGCAACACACCAGCATTATTATATTTTTTTAATTGCAATGGATCAACTCCCCCTATAATGTAGACATTGCCTGCAGCATCAGTATCTAGCTCCCAAACACAATCCCAATTTAAGGGGAATACCGGAGTTTGAACCCAAGGGTCGATTACAATACTTTGATTATTGTCATAGGAAGAAAGTTCGAAGGTGATTTGATTATTCTTTAACATATAATGAGAAACTATTTCCTTTGTCTTATTATCCTCGTAAAATGTAATCGGAGCATGATCAATAATATCACCGAATAAAGTAGGAATATGAAGTGCACCATCCTTAATGGTAAGATCTCTATCATAGATCATTTTTATCAAAGAAGGATCTGCTCCTGCATGTAAAATGAATGCGTATTTAACACCAATTATTGGATGAACCTCATATTTAATATCAATGTTAGGATAAATATTTTTATAAATAATGTATTCAAATCCCTTAACATAGTTAATATTTTTAGATTGGTTGTTTTGATCTCGATAGGTATAACTATGATAATCATGGGTCGGATGCATCCCACTTATTTGAACACTTTCAGAAGCTTGTTCCCATGACATGTTAATTTGATCTGACTTCACTAAAAACTTTCCTGCAAGTCTTTCTTTTTGTTTGTGTTCATCAAAAGTTTTCACATCTGCATTCATGATTTCTGCCCGCTCATCCCTTGACTTTTTTTGAATTTCTAAAAAGTTGTAAGCAATACCTTTTTCACCAAAAAATATTTTAGTTGAACCAAAATCAATAGCAAACTTAATTTTACCTGTTGCATAGGTTTCCTCCCTATCAAATTGACCTAAATTCTCAACAAAACTCTTATTTTTTGAATTTTCAACAGTCCATTTCGCTTGGATGGGCTCTTGAGAAAAACCTTGAATTGCAATTAAAAAAATAAAGGTGAAGGAATTAAGAAATTTCATTTTATTTGATTTTAATTTAAAAACGAAAATTCATCTTTTTCATTTCCAAAGTATTAAGAATCAAATATACATTATTTTATCACAAGTTTTTTTGTGCTAAGCTCTTCAATTTATAGCTTGCTTAGAAGCAAGCTCAATAGATTCAATCTTTTATTTCTTTTTATTTGCTTACTTAAAGCAAGCTCAAGAGATACTTAACAGAATATTTAATAATTATCTATTCAGTTTGGCTTTAGCCAAACTACAATATTATATTCTTCCTATTGTGCTTTAGCACCATTTTCTGCTTTAAAGAAAACTATATTTTTTGTGTTTAGATAATTTTATAAATTATCTAAACTTAAAACCAAAATCTCCTATAACTGGCGTTTTTTCAAATGAAATTTTAATTGAATGTTTTCCAGGTAAAAGTTGGATGAAATTGATGTCAAAACGGACTCCCAACTGCATGGAATACAGCCAAAAATCCGCTAAAAATTTATCATTATTGATTTCAATGACGGCTGTTTTATTAATGGTGTCTATATCATTTAGCTTTATAGTTACATGCGCTTTCACATTTCCCTGAAAAGACTTTTGTTTACTTAATAGGAAAGTTCTTTCATAACCATTGACCCTTACTTTGACCACTTGGTTTTGCTGCTTAAAACTCCCTAAAGAAATTTGTTCTTGATAAGCAATCCCTAATTTTTGTAATTTACTTGAAACCAATTTACCGTCTAAGGAATAGACATCAATATTAATTTGAGTAGCATTCTCAGCGCTTTTGGGATCGTCCGATTTTAAGAACAATTCAACATTTCCTTTAGCATCTGACTTTTTTAACACGGTGAGAGGTCTAAAATCATCGCGAACAGCATAATGAAGTGCCTTCCAGTTTCCGAAATAATCAATACTCGACCAAGTTGGTGCAGTCCAGCAGTCATTTAGTTGCCAATACAAACTCCCCATGCATCGTGGAGCATCCAAACGATGCGCTTGGATAGCAGATGAAATAGCATACGCTTGCGTTAACTGAGAACGATAAACAAACTCTTCAAAATTATCCGTTGGACCATACAATAGCTTAGCATGTTTTTCAATCATGCCATTGCCAACATAACTTTTTTGATGATGCTTCATTACTTTTGAAGAAAGCGACCAGTCTTTTTTATCTGAGAAAGTAGTTAAAGTACTGTATTCAGGGAAACTTTGGAAGCCATATTCTGCATTAAATCTCCCAATATTTTTTACTAAATCAGACATTGGATCAGAACCATGCCAAACGCCCCAATAATGTTGTGATCCCTCATTATAGTATTCCTCCTTGCCCCAATTACTTAAAGGAGAGGTGTGAATGTAAGAAGTAGTGGTCCATTTGGAGATGACTTTGTTGGCTAGCTTATGAAATAAATCATCATATGCTTTTTCAATTACTTTTTGATTCTTTTCATTTAAGGCATATTGAAGCTGAAAACCCCAATTTTTCCAGGCTACATCGACTTCATTATTTCCATTAATGAGGATAACAGATGGATGAGCACTGATTCTAGGGATTTGATAATTTAATTCCGCTGCTACATTATTTAAAAAAGTAGTATCCCCTGGATACATAGCACAGGCAAACATTAAATCTTGCCATACCAAAATTCCTTTTTGATCACAGGTTTTGTAGAAAATATCATCTGGATAATACCCTCCTCCCCAAATACGCACCATGTTAAAATTTGCCGCAAGTATTTGGTCGATCATTTTTATTATTTCCGCATCCTTTACTGCAGCGGGAAAAACGGATTGTGGGATGTAATTAGCGCCTTTACAAAAAATTGGAACATCGTTTACATGAAATTCATATGAAGTTCCCCATTCATCTTTTGTTTGCACCAATTGAGCCGTTCGAATCCCAAAGTCAATAATATATTGATCGAGCACTTCGCCATTGACATCCAGTAAGCGAATGGTATCGCGATACAAATGGGCATCACCAAAACCAACTGGCCACCACAACTTAGGATTTTCCATTTGAAAATCAAATTGAAAATGATTGTCAGTCAGTGAATCGATTAATAGAGGATGTTTACCAAATAAAGTGGATGAAATTGATCCATCTTTTAAAGCTGATTTAGTTTCCAAAATATACAACAAAGTAGCGGTATTACTTGCCTGATATAAGGTGTTCACTACACAAGACTGAATCCCATTAGTTCTAGAAGGGATGATTTGAACAGGCTTAGAAAATCCAATAGTATTCATGCGCAAAGTCCAATCCCAACCAAATTGATATTGAGGCTTACGACTTAAGGGAGCAGCTTTAATTTTTGCAGGATCATTTGGGGCTGGATAATGAAAGTCTTCTTGTTCGTATTTATCTTTATGATACAATACCGGAGGTGTAATCGATACAGCAATTGTATTGTAACCTGCATGAACTAGTGATTTTATCTCAAAATCATAGGGATGAAAAAAATTAATGGTATTCCCAAGAAAGTTGCCATTGATTTCCACAGAGCCATAAGTGTCCAAATTTGAGAAATTTAAAAGCAAACTTTCTGCTGTTGCTTCCTTTTCAGTGAGATAAAAAGTGCTTCTGAATTGCCATACATAATCTTCAATCCATTGAAATTCCTTTTCATTTTCTCCATAGAAAGGATCGGGCAATGCTCCACTTTCTATTAATTTCTCTTGAATACTTCCCGCTCTACCAAAGGATAACCATTCTTTTTTAATAGGATGATAAAATTCCCAAGTTAATTCTTGCTGCGCAATTGAATTTATTGAAAATAAGAGTAAAAAAATAAAAGTAGTAACTTTAAAAAAAGTCATAAATAATCAAATTTAATGCGCTTAATCAATAGGGAAAACCCAATGAAAATTACCAATTTCGGTCAAAACTAGCATCCACCATTTTGTCATCAGTAGCTGTTTTAAGGGCATAATTAAATCCTGCATAAACAGAATAAGCTCCAATATTTCCTTTTTTATCTATTGCAATAAAACCACATTGAAGATTGGTGAGATCACTGTGTTTTTTAATAATTCGATTCACAACCTCTTTACATGCCTCTAATGGAGTATAACCGTGTCTCATTAACTCAACAACCATACTGCTTCCTGCTACGCGAATAATTGCTTCACCCAATCCAGTTGAAGTAGCTGCACCAACTTCATTATCAACAAACAAACCAGCGCCAATAATTGGAGAATCCCCTACCCGTCCATGCATTTTGTAAGCCCAACCACTTGTGGTGCAAGCACCGCTTAAATCACCATTAGCATCCATCGCAATCATACCTATCGTATCGTGATTCTCATGATTAATAATGGGCTTCTTAAAAAGATCTTTGTTTTCTTTTTTCCATTCTTGCCAATCTTTTTTCACTTCAGGCAATGGCATTTTAGCTTGTTCAAATCCATTCTCAATGGCAAATTTCTCTGCGCCTTCTCCCACAAGCATTACATGTTGGGTAGTTTCCATTACCGCTCTTGCGACAGAAATAGGATGCGCAATTCCTTCCATAAATGCCACAGCACCACATCGTGATTTTTCATCCATGATACAGGCATCCAAGGTTACATGTCCATCTCTATCAGGTCTACCGCCAATTCCTACACTTCTGTTGGCTAAATCAGCTTCCGTTACCCGCACACCTTGTTCTACAGCATCAACAGCTTTCCCCCCTTTACTGAGTACTTCCCATGCAGCGCGATTTGCCTCTAAACCATGCACCCAAGTAGATAAAATTATTGGTCCAGTTGTAGTGCCTTCGAAAGAAGAAGCTAAAACTTGAGCACTTTTAACGGGTTCTATTAAAGCAATTGCTCCAATGCTTAATCCTGTTTTAAAAAATGACCTTCTTTTCATTATTCTCCTTTTTTCTTAAGTTCACCAGCCAACCAAGTTTGAAAAACCTTTGCGTTTCTCATATGCTCTTCACCAGAAACAGCAAAATTATGTCTGTGCGAATAATCTGGTTTTGCACACATATATACATAAGCATGTTTTGCGCGATTCAATACCGCGTCAACCACTGCCGTTGAAGGAAGACAAATGGGACCTGGAGGTAGACCCTTAATTTTATAAGTATTGTATTCACAATCTATTTCTCGGTGAATATTTAATAAGCGTTGAACCCCTTTTAACTTATCTCCCCAACAAAATTTGAAGGTTGGATCTGATTGTAAACGCATTCCATCATGGATACGATTTAAATACAATCCAGCTATAATAGGCCATTCCTCTGATACAATGGATTGCTCAGAATAAACGATACTCGCCAAAGTTACTACTTGACTAGGCGACTCTAATCCAATATTTTTCATTTGACTCTTCCTTGAATCCGTCCAATAATTTTTAAATTCTTGCGCCATTCTATTCAAAAATGCTGCTTCATCGGTATCATAATACATTTCATAAGTATTAGGAAGAAACATCGCAGGGAACTGTTGCGCCGTAAAACCAAATTCTTGCGGTGTTTTTGGATCTAAAAGAAGAGATTCTAATTTATTTTTATCGACATCAATACAAGCTGCAACCTTTTCAGCTAAATCCGATAAGTCAATACAATTATTAAAAGTAACCTCCACCGCGACTTCTGCATTACCATTGCCATTAGAATTAAGCGTAAAACCATTTAATAAGGTCCGATATGAAGTATAAGGCTCTATTGCATATTTACCTTGTGCTATGGAAGTACTGTCTAGGCCTTTGTAGGAACCAACAGAAATAAAAGCTGCTGTATTATCAATTAATCCTTGTTCTTCCAATTGCGCTGCTAGATTAGACAATGAAATCGGATTTTTAATATAGAAAAATTGCAAGTCCTTATTTGATGTAGACTTCGCGCCGGATAGATAGATCCAAGCGGTAGGAAGTACCGCTATTAGTACAAAAATAAAGAGGATAATTCCTCCAATAATTAGATTTCGTTTTTTAAACATAACTGATAACTTATTTCGTCAATTCGACTGTTTTTAAATTTATACCATTCCTTTCGCAAACCAATCTTCTCAAATTTCAATGCTTCAAATAGGTGAATACTTGCCAAATTATCTGCTTGAATAAAACACTGTAAATTATACAAGTCCAATACCTCTTTGGCATACTTTATTACCAATTGAAAAGCTTCTTTGGCAAATCCTTTATTTCTATCCTCTTGTTTTGCAATAAGTACGCCTACCGTTGCAAATCCATGCCTAAAGTTAATATCATATAAATCAATTGCTCCAATAGCTAACTGGGATTCATTTAAACAAATCATTAAACGCAACTGTCCAGAAGTACGGATGGAGGCATATTGCTCAATTAAATTATGAATCGCATGCATCGAAAAAGGCACTTCGGTATTCGCTATACGCCAATGGTTGACATCATTTTCCCATAAAAACAGTTGCGTAGCATCGGAACTTTCAACAGCCCTTAGAAAAATATTTTCACTTTTTAACATTCAATTTTACTTTTATAAGAACCTAAAATTAATTTAAAAACAATAGCGACTGTAAATCCATTCTTTAAATAGTGATTGCACCAGCGTAGACTTTAACTGCAGGACCAGATAATACCACATGTGAAAAAGAAGCGTCTTCCTGCTTATCAAATGAAACCAAAAGCATTCCTCCTTTAACCTGTACTTGAACCGGCTTATCTATATTATAAAGCTGACTATAAGCCAAAGCACAGGCAGTTGCACCTGTTCCGCAAGAAAGAGTTTCATCTTCAACACCTCTTTCGTATGTAGCTATAGAAATCAATGTAGGAGAAAGCACTTTCATTAAATTCACATTGATACCTTGTTCTTTATAAAAATCTGAATATCTAATGTTTTTACCTAAAGTAAGTACATTACTTGAAGATAAATCATCTTGGAGGACTACAAAATGAGGAGAACCCGTTTGAAGTGTATATGCTGACGCTAAACCAAATATATCTAATTGATCTTTAGAAACAGAAAGCATTGGAGCAACCGGAGACATATCAATCGATATAAAATCATCATTAATTTGCGCTTTATGCAATCCATCAATAGCTTGAAAATTAAAATCAAGTTGACCTGGAAATAATTGAGCAGCAAAATGAACACTACTTCTTGCTCCATTACCACAAAAACTCTTGGTTCCATCTGCATTGGAATAATCCATATAAAAGTCAAGGCCTTCAGCTTTCGAAATTAAGATACAACCATCTGCTCCAATACCAAATTTACGATCGCATAAATGACTAATTTGAGCGATGGATAAATCACTATAGTCACCACTCATATTATCTATTAAGATAAAGTCGTTGCCAGTCGCTTGATATTTTGAAAATGATATGTGCATAAATAAGTTGAATTCAAAAGTAATACATTTCAAGTTAATTCTGCTTAACAATCTTTAACAGCAAGAGCGTAACAAATACAAAGATCATGTATTAAACTTGTGCTTATTAAAAATTATAAAAAATGAAATATTTATCGCTTATTAAAATTTTAGGAATTGGATTTTTAGGGGGAAGTATTCCTTTAGCTGCTTTTATAATGTATAATTCTTCCAATACCTTATTATCTGATCAAGTAATTGATGGGAACCGCACTACAGGAGCGCAATTTGTAGGATTGACAGCTAATGGTACTGGAAATCTAGATTTCACTTCAGCCTCTGAGAGCACTATTAATTCAGTGGTCCATGTCACAACAAAAGTGGTACGAACCACCTTTCAAAGAGATCCATTTCAAGAATTTTTTTATGGCCCAGGTGCAGGCGGAAAAGAATACAAACAATTTGGAGCTAGTGCTGGATCAGGCGTCATTATCTCCTCTGAAGGATACATTGTGACCAATAATCATGTCATTGAAGAAGCAAGTGAGATTGAAGTCATTTTAAATGACCATTCTAAATACACTGCAAAAATTATTGGATCAGATCCAGCAACCGATATTGCAGTATTAAAGATTGATTCCGATCAACCTTTTCAAGCCATTCCATTAGGAAATAGTGATCTATTAAAAATAGGAGAATGGGTATTAGCAGTTGGAAATCCTTTTAATTTAACTTCAACAGTAACTGCTGGAATTGTATCTGCAAAAGCTAGAAATATCAATCTATTAAGTGATAGAAGCGGAAAAGAAATAGTTCCTATTGAATCCTTTATTCAAACAGACGCTGCCGTAAACCCTGGAAATAGTGGAGGAGCTTTAGTAAACACCAATGGTGAATTGGTAGGAATCAATACGGCTATTGCATCACAAACCGGAAGCTATAGTGGCTATTCATTCGCTATACCTGTGAACTTAGTTCAAAAAGTAATGCGCGACCTTATCGATTATGGAATTGTACAGCGCGGATACTTAGGAGTACAGATTTCAGATATCAACCAAGAAATTAAAGTAAGCAATGCACTGCCCAATTTAAAGGGAGTCTTTTTAGCAAAAGTCATCGAAAATGGAAGTGCTGATAAAGCAGGTCTTAAAGAAGGAGATGTAATTTTAAAAATTGGAAATAAAGAAGTGAATTCCTCTGCTGAACTTCAAGAAGAAATTGGAAAACGCCGTCCGGGAGATAAAGTAATGCTGACTGTGCGAAAAAAAGATGGGTCGGAAGAGACAAAAGAACTTGTTCTAAGAAATAAGGAAGGAGAAACTAACCTTTTAACTAAAGAAGAAATTTCCAAGAACTTTGCATTGGGAGCAACTTTTATAGAACTCACTGATAAAGAAAAAAAAGCTTTGAATATTTCCTATGGCGTAAAAATAAAGACATTACAACCCGGAAAATTAAAATCCATCGGTCTTGTGGAAGGCACCATCATTACAAAAATTAATAATGATCCTGTTGAAAACATTTCAGAATTGACAAGTAAACTGAATGGTGTCAATAGAGGAGTTCTTTTGGAAGTGATGTCTGAAAGCGGGATTAAAGAATATAAAGGCCTTGGATTGTAAGAAGTTGATAAGTCATTTAAATGGTTGAAAAATTGTTGAAAAACTTCTTTTTATAAATTTTTCAAATCGTTTTTTTTGGCGTTACTTTGCCTTCAGATCGTCAGATCAAATAGTATTAATTTCTAAAGATGTTCTTAAGTCAATGAGACAATTAAAAATAACCAAATCAATTACCAATCGCGAAAGTCAATCTTTAGATAAATATCTACAAGACATTGGTAGAGAAGAATTAATAACAGCAGAGCAAGAAGTTGAATTAGCTCGTAAAATTAGAGCTGGAGACCAAAAAGCATTAGAGAAATTAACAAGAGCAAATTTAAGATTCGTTGTGTCAGTAGCGAAGCAATATCAGAACCAAGGTCTTACCCTACCCGATTTAATTAATGAAGGAAATTTAGGTTTAATTAAAGCAGCTCAGAAATTTGATGAGACGCGTGGATTTAAATTCATTTCTTATGCAGTTTGGTGGATTCGTCAATCTATTTTGCAGGCATTAGCTGAACAAGCAAGAATTGTAAGACTTCCATTGAATCAAGTTGGATCATTAAACAAAATCAACAAAGCATTTTCTCGCTTAGAGCAAGAATTCGAGAGACCGCCTTCAGCAGAAGAATTAGCAGAAGCGCTTGAAGTTCCAGAAGACAAGATCAAAGAAAGTTTGAATGTTTCAGGACGACATGTATCTATGGATGCTCCTCTATCAACCAATGAAGATGGCGGAACATTAATGGATGTTATGGCTAATGCTGATGCCCCAAAAACGGATCATGTATTAATGGCAGAATCTTTACAAAAAGAAATCGAGCGTTCATTGAGTACCTTGACAGATAAAGAAAGAGAGATCATTCGTTTATTCTTTGGAATTGGAATGAATCATGGACTTACACTAGAAGAAATCGGAGCGAAATTTAATTTAACACGCGAGCGCGTTCGTCAAATTAAGGAAAAGGCGATTCGTCGACTCCGTCATACCTCTCGAAACAAATTATTAAAATCTTATTTAGGTTAATCCTAAAAAAAAGGCTGCCGACGAAAGACGGTAGCCTTTTTTGCTTTATACAATTCCAAATCAATCAACAACAAATCAACAATGAAATTAGAAGTAAATTACGAACAAGAGCTCAATAGACATATTGAACAAGAAAGAGCAGCGGTAAAATTGCAAAGTAAAGTAGGAGAACTTTTATATGAAAAAGGAATCGAACTTGTAATTTTCAGACATCATCTCATTGATGTAACGATATCTGAAATACTTAACATGCATGATTACGCTGGGAAGGTTGTTAACAAACCCATCGATATTTTTACAACAACCGCTATAGCAAGTGTTATCCTTGAGGGAGATTTTGCACCTGCAAAAATAGATATAGGAAAGTTAGCCAGTGAATGGTTGACTGAAGAGAGTGCTTTCGATTCGAAAGAGGCATTTATTAAAGATAAACTTTCAAGCTTTAAAAATTCAGCAGACAATACTATGCAGCCAAGAGATGTGATTCTCTATGGTTTTGGACGCATTGGGCGACTTGCAGCAAGAGAATTGATTCGTCAAGCAGGAAAAGGTCAACAATTAAGATTACGCGCAATTGTCACCCGAGGAGCAACAGATGCAGATATTATAAAGCGTGCTTCTTTACTCAGAAATGATTCCGTGCACGGAGCATTTAAAGGTACCGTAATGGAAGATCTAGAATCGAAATCTTTGATTATTAATGGCCAGATAGTTAGAATGATTGATGCTAAAAATCCAGAAGATATTGATTATACAGCTTATGGAATTACGAATGCATTGGTAATAGACAATACTGGAGTCTACACCAATCGCGAAGCATTGTCTAGACATTTAAAAGCTAAAGGAGTTTCAAAAGTTCTTTTAACTGCACCAGGTAAAGAAGTGCCGAATATCGTCTTTGGAATTAATCAAGGAACTTTAGATTTAGAAAATGAAACCATTTTTTCTGCAGCATCTTGTACCACCAATGCTATTTCACCGATCTTGAAAGTTGTCAATGATACTTTTGGAGTTGTTCGGGGGCACATCGAAACGGTTCATGCTTATACCAATGATCAAAATCTTTTGGACAATATGCATAAGAAAGAAAGAAGAGGTCGTGCTGCAGCTGTAAATATGGTTATTACCTCTACCGGTGCCGGAAATGCCGTTACCAAAGTTATTCCTGATTTATTGGATAAATTAACAGCAAACGCGGTAAGGGTACCAACACCCAATGGATCTTTAGCGATATTGAGTTTAGAGTTAAACAAAGAAACAACAGTGGAACATATGAATTCGGTGATTAAAAATGCGGCTTTGAATGGCGATTTAGTCAATCAAATATTTTACTCTTTCGATCCAGAATTGGTTTCTTCGGATATCATAGGTAATACTTGCTGCTCTGTTTATGATAGCAATGCTACCATCGTTTCTAAAAATGGGAAAAACATAGTTCTTTATACTTGGTATGATAATGAGTTTGGTTATACGAAACAAGTGATTCGTTTAGCGAAATACATATCAAAAGTGAGACGGGCTATTTATTATTGATTTCTAGAAATCAATAATAATCTTCTAGCATAGTGCAAGTTGTTTCTGCTTTTTTCCGCGCATCTCGACTTACTTCGGCCCTTCGACAGGCTCAGGGGAGTCCAAGCTCAGCACAAGCTCCTCAATGTGCTTAATAAGTGGATTGAGCGTAGTCGAAATCTATGTTGCCCGACTTTCAATGCGCTTTTCTTGATTAAAAAAAATGTACCAACTAAAAAGCCCTCCCCCTTCATCCCCCTCCAAAGGGGGAAATTATATTTTTTGTAAATAATAACATTCTATTTTAGACCTTGCAACAGCAGGTTTATGAAACCCATTGAATTTGGTATATGCTAAAGCTAGCTGAAAGCTCAGTTGCCAGCATCCAAATTTGGTGGGGATTAGAAATACTTCGAATCTACTCAGAGTTGAGAAGAATATAGGTGCGTCGAAGTAAAGCGCATTGCTCAGTCAGCTCCTTTTTTTGTTACTTTTTTTTGAGCTAAAAAAAAGTAAAGAACTTTATCGTACTGTCATCCTTCTCCTGAATGAGAAATAAAATTATTATAAAAAATAACATTTGTTTATTACCCTGTTCATAAATCTAGAATGATTCATTCTACAACTCATATTATTCTATTAATTTTGTAAAAAAATTACACGAATTAAAATCTCATTTATGTCAGCAGATATTTTTGCAAAAATTCAAGCAAACCGAGGTCCTCTTGGACAGCATGCTAAAGCTTCTCATGGTTATTTCACTTTTCCAAAGTTAGAGGGTGATATCGGACCTCACATGGTTTTTCGAGGTAAAGAAAAATTAAACTGGTCTTTAAATAACTATTTAGGACTTGCTAACCATCCAGAGGTGCGTGAAGCAGATGCTGCAGCAGCGGCGGATTTTGGTTTTGCCATGCCAATGGGCGCAAGAATGATGAGTGGTAATAGCAATTACCATGAGCAATTAGAAAATGAACTTTCTGCATTTGTAAAAAAAGAAGATACCATCCTATGTAATTTTGGATACCAAGCTATTTTGTCTTCCATTGACTGCTTGGTTGATCGTCATGATGTTATTGTTTATGATTCTGAATCTCATGCTTGTATCTTAGATGGCGTTCGTTTGCATATGGGAAAAAGATATGTATTCAAACACAATGATATTGAAGATTGTGAAAAACAATTACACAGAGCAACAAAATTAGCCAATGAAACTGGAGGAGCAATTCTTGTGATAACAGAAGGAGTTTTTGGAATGCGCGGTGATCAAGGAAAAATCAAAGAAATTGTTGACTTAAAAAAGAAATTCAATTTCAGATTATTAGTTGATGATGCTCATGGAATTGGAACACTAGGCGCTACAGGCGGCGGAACAGGACAAGAACAAGGTTGTCAAGATGGAATCGATATTTATTTCGGGACCTTCGCTAAATCTTTTGCCTTAATTGGAGGGTTTATTTCAAGTGATGCTCAAGTCGTAGAATATTTACGCTACAATATGCGTTCACAGATTTTCGCTAAAGCTTTACCTCTTCCTCTAGTAGTTGGTGCATTAAAGAGATTAGAGTTAATGAGAAATCAACCAGAATTAAAAAATAAATTGTGGGAAATTACCAATGCACTACAATCAGGATTGAAAAAAGCCGGATTTGAAATTGGCCCAACCAATTCATGTGTTACCCCAGTATACCTGAACGGTTCGATTCCTGAATCTACCAATTTAATTTATGACTTAAGAGAGAATTACAATATTTTCTGTTCCATGGTTGTTTATCCAGTAGTGCCAAAAGGAATGATTATTCTTCGCTTAATTCCAACGGCAGTTCATACACTAGAGGATGTTAACTATACGATCGAATCTTTCTCAAAAATCATTGGTAAATTAAATGCTGGTGGATATGTTTCAGATGAAATAGCAGTAGTTTAATAATTTTAAACATAAAAAAAAAGAGGACTTTCGTCCTCTTTTTTTTTGCTTATTATTTTTAAATCTAGATTAGATTTATTTTGTCTTTTTACTTGGTTTAGATTTTTTGATTTTTAAGCTCAATTCATCCTTGCCTTCTTCAAGATCTAATAAAATAGTGTCCCCTGAAAGCAAATGCGTATTGATGATTTCTTCAGCAACTGGATCTTCAATATATTTTTGAATCGCTCTTTTTAGAGGTCTAGCCCCAAATTTCTCATCATAACCTTTATCGACAATAAAATCTTTTGCTTTTTCAGTTAATTCTATCTTGTAACCTAAATCCTTGATTCTATCAAACAATTTATCCAATTCAAGATCAATTATTTTGTGTATCTCCGGACGACCAAGAGACTTGAACATGATCATATCATCAACACGATTCAAAAATTCAGGAGAAAATGCTTTTCTTAATGCATTTTGAATAACCAATTTAGAATTATCATCCTTTGAATCCAATTGTGATCTTGTTCCAAATCCAACACCTGTTCCAAAATCTTGCAATTGACGCGCACCGATATTTGAAGTCATGATTAAAATAGTATTCTTAAAATCAATTTTTCTTCCTAATCCATCCGTCATGTGTCCATCATCAAGAACTTGCAGCAATAGATTAAATACATCAGGATGCGCTTTTTCAATCTCATCTAATAAAATAATAGAATAAGGCTTACGACGCACTTTTTCAGTTAATTGTCCACCTTCTTCATAACCCACATATCCTGGAGGCGCTCCCACTAAACGAGAGATAGAAAACTTCTCCATGTACTCAGACATATCTATGCGAACAAGAGCATCTTCAGTATCAAATATATATTTAGCCAATACTTTCGCTAATTGAGTTTTTCCAACACCCGTTGGACCGAGGAAAAAGAAAGAACCAATAGGTTTGTTCGGATCTTTTAATCCTGCTCTATTGCGCTGAATAGCCTTAACGACTTTTTCTACTGCTTCGTCTTGACCAATAACTTTACCACGAATAGCAGCGCCCATATTGACTAACTTACCCGTTTCTGTTTGAGAAACCTTGGTCACTGGAATGCCGCACATCATCGAAACAACCTCAGCAACATTTTCTTCTGTAACTACAATCTTATTATTTTTAGATTCTTCTTCCCACTGCACTTTTGCAGTATCTAGTTCCTCTTGTAATTTTCGAATGGTATCTCTTTTTTCAGCTGCTATTTCGTATTGCTGCTTACGAATCGCTTCATTTTTAGCATCATTTAAGCTTTCCATTGATGCTTCTATGTCAAGAATCTCTTGCGGAACATTAATATTCGTAATGTGAACCCTGGAGCCTACCTCATCTAAGGCATCAATTGCTTTATCCGGCAAATGTCTGTCAGTGATATATCTTTCCGTTAATTTAACACAAGCAATAATTGCTTCAGGAGTATATTGAACGGAGTGATGGTCTTCATATCTTTCTTTAATATTCTGAAGAATCTGAATGGTTTCATCAATAGAAGTGGGTTCAATAATTACTTTTTGAAATCTACGCTCTAATGCGCCATCTTTCTCAATGTATTGTCTGTATTCATCTAAAGTAGTTGCACCAATTGCTTGCAGTTCACCCCTTGCTAAAGCAGGTTTAAACATGTTAGAAGCATCCAATGAACCACTTGCGCCGCCCGCACCAATAATGGTGTGGATTTCATCTATAAATAAAATAATATCAGGGTTTTTTTCTAATTCCTGCATTACCGCTTTCATGCGCTCTTCGAATTGACCACGGTATTTGGTACCGGCCACTAAAGAAGCTAAATCAAGGGAAACAATGCGCTTATTAAATAAAATACGAGAAACTTTTCTCTGAACAATGCGCAAAGCCAATCCTTCAGCGATAGCAGATTTTCCCACCCCAGGTTCTCCAATAAGTATTGGATTGTTCTTTTTTCTTCTAGATAAAATCTGACTAACCCTTTCAATTTCTTTTTCACGACCAACAATTGGATCTAATTTCCCGGATTCAGCCATTTTAGTTAAATCTCTTCCGAAATTATCCAAAACTGGAGTTTTAGATTTAGGATCAGCCGGCTTGCGAGAGGCGGACGCTCCCGCTAAATTTTCTTCTTCATCATTACCACCTGGGAATTCTGCTTTTGGTGTTCTTTGTTCCTCCATCATAGCTTCATATTCATCTTTAGCATTATCATAAATTACGCCGTACTTATTTAGCACCTTACATGCAGCGCTGTCCTCATGTCTTAATATGGTAAGAAGCAAATGTTCTGTTCCAATGACAGCAGATTTAAACTGTTTAGATTCTAAATACGATTGTTTGATTATATTTTCCGTTTGCTTCAATAAAGGCAAACTGGTTAATTGAACTGCATTGGGTTGAGCGGATTTTACCAAGACTTTCTCCAATTCTTTTTTTAGTACTGAAAAATCTAAATTAAATTCTTGCAATAATTGAAATCCTTTCCCTTCATTCAATTTAATTAATCCAAGCAATAAGTGCTCAGGACTAACAAAATCGTTGTTTAAATTTAAGGCCTCTTCTCTACTAATGCGTATCAAATCCTTTACTCGTGGTGAAAATTTTGCTTCCATTCCTTAAAATATCTTGTACTTGACAAATATACTGAGAAAAGCTTCTAAAAATTCCATAATTATTCACAATTTATAAGCGCAATTTGTTAGTAATTATCTTAAAAAAAAGTCTTAAACGATGACGATTTTACTAATTTTGGGAGCCTTGTATTATTATGAGGTCAAATAAAGAATAAAAATAGAATTTAGTTAAAAAAATATGGCAGAAGGAGAAAGAATAATTCAGATTAACATTGAAGATGAAATGAAGTCAGCTTACATCGATTATTCGATGTCAGTAATTGTTTCTAGAGCACTTCCAGATGTGAGAGATGGTTTTAAACCAGTGCACAGAAGGGTACTTTATGGCATGCAAGACTTAGGAGTATATTCTAATAAGGCACACAAGAAATCAGCAAGAATTGTTGGAGAGGTTCTAGGAAAGTACCATCCACATGGTGATAGTTCTGTATATGATACCATGGTGCGTATGGCGCAGCCTTGGTCTTTGCGTTATCCATTGGTTGACGGTCAAGGTAACTTTGGTTCTGTTGATGGAGATAGTCCTGCAGCAATGCGTTATACTGAGGCGCGATTGAGAAAAATTGCAGAAGAAATGTTGGACGATTTAGAGAAAGAAACTGTTGATTTCCGTCCAAATTTCGATGATAGTTTAACGGAACCTTCTGTACTTCCAACAAAGATTCCTAATCTATTAATTAATGGAGCGAGTGGAATTGCCGTTGGAATGGCAACGAATATGGCACCGCATAATCTTTCTGAGGTTATTGATGGTATTATTGCCATGGTGGACGATAAGGACATCGAGATTGAAGAATTATTAAAATATGTAAAGGCTCCAGATTTCCCAACTGGTGGAATTATTTATGGTTACGAGGGTGTTAGAGATGCTTTATTAACAGGTCGCGGAAGAATTGTCATTCGTGGAAAGGCAGAAATTGAAGAAGTTAATGGAAGAGAGCAAATCATTGTAACTGAAATTCCATATCAAGTAAACAAAGCAGAGATGATCAAAAAGATCGCTGACTTAGTGAACGATAAAAAAATTGAAGGGATTTCTGATTTACGAGATGAATCTGACCGTAATGGTATGCGAATTGTCTTTGAAATCAAACGCGATGCGATTGCCAATGTGGTTCTTAATAAGTTGTATAAATTCACTGCGCTTCAAACTTCATTTTCTGTAAATAACATTTGTTTGGTTGATGGCCGTCCAAGGCTATTGAATTTAAGAGACATTATAGAGCAATTTATTTTGTTCCGTCATGAGGTTGTTATTAGAAGAACAACTTTTGATTTGAGAAAAGCGGAAGAGCGTGCTCATATTTTAGAAGGATTGATTATTGCTTCAGATAATATTGATGAAGTAATTGAAATTATCAAAACTTCTGATAGTCCGGATCATGCAAGAGAAAGATTGTCGGAAAGATTTGGATTGTCAGAAATCCAAACGCGTGCTATCGTAGATATGAGATTGCGTCATTTGACGGGTCTGGAACAAGATAAATTGCGTGCTGAGTTTGATGATTTGATGAAATTAATCACTGATTTAAAGGATATTCTTGCTAATGAATCAAGAAGAATGCAAATCATTAAGGATGAACTCATCGATGTCAAAGCAAAATATGGCGACGAACGACGCTCTTCAATTGAGTACTCAGCAAGCGAAATGCGCATGGAAGATTTAATTGCAGATGAGGAGGTTGTTATTACTATATCTCACGCTGGTTATATCAAGAGAACTAATTTAGCGGAATATAAAGTTCAAAATAGAGGTGGAATGGGTTCTAAAGGTTCTACCACAAGAGATAAAGATTTCTTAGAACATTTATTCGTAGCCACCAACCACAATTATTTATTGATCTTCACTGAAAAAGGTAGATGTTTCTGGATGCGTGTTTATGAAATTCCAGAAGGAAATAAATTATCTAAAGGCCGTGCGATCCAAAACTTAATTAATATTCCTCAAGACGATAATGTTAAGGCATATGTTAAGGTTCAAGATTTGATGGATAAAGAGTACACTTCAAATAATTTCATTATTATGTGTACCAAGCTTGGTGTGATTAAGAAAACTTCATTAGAAGCTTATTCTCGTCCAAGAGCAAATGGTATTAATGCGATTACCATTAGAGATAATGATGTTCTATTAGAAGCAAGATTAACCAACGGGACGAATGAAATCGTAATGGCTACCAATTCTGGTCGCGCTATTCGATTCAACGAATCCAAAGTAAGACCAATGGGTAGAAATGCCTCAGGGGTTCGCGGGGTTACTTTAATTTCTGAAACAGATGAAGTAATTGGAATGATCTGTGTTGAAGATATTTTCTCTACTATTTTAGTGGTTTCAGAAAAAGGATATGGAAAGAGAACTTACTTGAACGATCCAGAAGACAAAGAGCCTGTATATAGAATTACCAATAGAGGTGGTAAAGGGGTTAAGACCTTAAATGTCACTGAAAAAACAGGTAAATTACTTTCCATTCAAAATGTATTTGATGAGGATGATTTAATGATTATCACCAAGTCTGGCGTTACGATAAGAATGCACATCGACACCCTAAGAACTATGGGTAGAGCAGCACAAGGTGTTCGTCTAATTACTTTGAAAAACAATGCTGAAATAGCTGCTATTGCTCGTGTTCCAAGAAGTGAAGATGAGGATGAAGACGAAATAATGGAGGCTGCAATTGATGGTGAAGTATTGGAAGATATTATTGAGGACGATACAACAGAAGATGATATCATAGAAGAAGATTTGCCAGAAGAAGAAAATGGCACGGAACTTGAAAATGATGATGAGGAATAATATATTTGTTAACTAATTAAATTTTATGAAAAAGAATCTTCAAATTTATCTAAGTGCTTTTTTAGTATGCCTGAGCGTCTATTCGTTTGGACAAAAACAAAATCTTACTGACGCAGCATTGCGCATGAAGAAGTACAATCCAATGAATGGAATTGAACCTTCATTAAAATTATTAAATGAAGCAAAAAAGTTTATTGACCTTGCTGCTGTAAATACAGAAACTGCCAACAGTCCAAAAATGCACCTTTATCGTGCTGAAATTTATTATGGACTGATTGAAATGGCGGGTATGGAAGCTGCAACAAGCGGAAAGGTAATGGATGAAACATTAGCGTCTGAATATGAAAAAATCGCCAAAGAAAGTTTTAAAAAAGTATTTGAAGACCCGAAGAAGGTTCATGTAGGTGAAGCTGAAAATTTCATCAATTTCCGTGTTAATTACATCTTCGAAATGGGAATCAAATCTTATACCAATAAGAAATTTGAAGATGCAACTGATTTGTTCATTGGAGCTTATGAAGTGAGTAAGTTTCTTGACAAAGAATATAAAGATGCAAGTGTTAATGCTTATTTAAGTATGAGTCAAGCAGTGGATTCATTTTTGACCATTAAGCAATTTGAAAAAGCAAAAACCATTGCAAATAAGGTGTATGAAATTTCGCCAACTAATATCGATGTTTTGATTAGTTTAATTAACATTTATCTAGCTGACAACGACTTAATTAACGCTGAAAAATACACCAGTGAAGCGCTTGCTCTTGACCCAAATAACAAACAATTGTATTATGTTTTGGGTACTTCTTACATGACTTTAAAACAAAATGAAAAAGCAGAAGAAGCACTAACTAAGGCGCTTGCAATTGATACCTCTTATGGAGATGCTCAATATCAATTGGGTGCACATTTATTCAATTGGTCCAACGAATTAAAATATCAAGCCGGTCAAATGGATTACAAAGATCCTAAAGCTCCAATTTTAGAAGCACAGGCAAAAGATATGTTGCTGCGCGCTATGCCCTTATTAGAAGCTTATGCTATAAAGAATCCAACCGATAAATATGTTCTTGAAATTTTACAAAAGTCTCATTATAAGCTTGGAAATAAAGAAAAGTCGGAAGCATTCAAAAAGCGTGTTGAAGCTTTAAAACAATAATTTAAACTGCCGAAAGGCAGTTTTTTTTTTGAATGAAAATTAAAATCGGAATTATTGGAGGTGGCTTTTCTGGCGCAATGCTGGCAAGACATTTATTAAATTCCAAGCAAAATCTTGAAATTTATATTTTCAATAACGATGCTAAATTTGGTCGTGGTATCGCCTACCAAGCACAAATAGACTCCCTCCTACTCAATGTTCCTGCTGGAAAGATGAGCGCCTATTCCAATCAGCCCGATCATTTTGTAGATTGGCTCAATAAAGAGAATAAAGAATCTAAAGATGAATTTGATCAGAAATTTGTCGCCCGTAATGAATATGGTTGTTACCTCTCAGAAATATGGGAAGAAACTAAGAAAATCGCAGCATTATCTGGTCATATAATTCATCCTGTAATTGGTAAAGCACTTCAAATTATTCCAAAAGATGGAGCTTTGGAACTACAGACCCATGAACTCAACTTATCCTTAGACTTTTGTGTTTTAGCTTGTGGGAATTCTTTACCTACCCGTCCTAAAACAATAGCTGAAAAAAACTTTAATTCAAAACGATACAGCAACAATCCTTGGCATATCAAAGTAGAGGCAATTCAGCCGGATAAGGAAGTTCTCATATTAGGTGCAGGTTTGACTATGGTGGATGCTATCCAGGTTTTAAGAGCCAATGGATTCAAAGGAAAAGTCAATTGTATTTCCCCACATGGATTCAATATACTTCCTTATGAAAAACCAACAGAAGAATTACCAAGTGAACTCAAGTTTATTAATATACCCATTAGACTTTCAGAAATACTAAAGTTGTTTCATCAGGAAATGCGCTTATATCCAACAAAAATAGCAGATCTAGTTGCCTTATTAAGGGCGAAATCAGGTGCTATCTGGTCAAATTTCACCCATGAAGAGCGTGATTTTTTTATGCGCCATTTGCGTCATAAATGGGGTGTTGCAAGACACAGAATCCCTCCTGAATCCTATGCGATTTTACAAGATGAAATTAAAAATAAGTCCCTTCAAATTCATGCGGGAAAAATAACTGCTATGGAATTTCAAGAATCTTTAGTTTTTGTTGAATTCCAGGAAAGAAATAGTAATAAAAAAAGGCATCTTTGCGTGCAGCATGTAATTAATTGTACCGGTCCAGCTTCGGATATTACAATACCAAATGGTGGAATTTTAAATTCCTTGTGTCAAAATGATATCATCCAAGCAGATCCATTATTTCTCGGTGTCAAAACAGATGTAAACAATTACCAAGTTTATTCAAAGGAAAACTATCCTATATATGCTCTGGGGAATTTACTTAAGGGAGAACTTTGGGAAACAACTGCTATCAATGAATTAAGAATCCAATGCGAGGAATTAGCCCAAGTGCTTATCAATACTTTTAATAAACAATAATATTTGCTAACTTTGACTTATGGAATTTGTTTATCCGGGTTTTCTTTGGCTCCTCAGCCTCATCAGCATTCCGATAATAATTCACTTATTTCATTTTAGAAAATACAAAACCCTCTACTTTTCCTCTCTACAATTTATTCAGAAAATAGATCAGGAAAATAAATCCACCCAAAAATTAAAGCACTTATTAATTTTATTAAGTCGGATCTTATTAATTATAGCGGCTGTTCTTGCCTTTGCGCAACCTTATATTCCTGCGAATGGAATAAAAGACCATAATGGAAATAATGTAATCGCTTTGTATTTGGACAATACATTTTCTATGACTGCAAAAGGTGTTGAAGGAGAGCTCTTGTCTGAAGGTAGAGAAATCATTCGGAAAATAATAATTGATGCTGGAGTATCCACCAAGTTTATTTTAAATACCAATAAATTAGATGGACTCGAAAAAAGAATGCTCACCCAAGTCGAAGCATTAACGCAATTAGATCTCATTAAAGAAAGTTCCATTACACGGAATTTAGACGATGTAATTCGATGGCAAAAAGATTTTATTGAACGGGAAAATAGAGAGCAGAATCAGATTGCAAGTATTCAATATGTTTTAGTTTCTGACTTTCAAAAATGTAGCTTTAAAACCAATAAATTAAGCGCTGATAATAAATCAAATTATTATCCCATTCAACTTGTACCACAAGTTAAATCAAACTTTTACATAGATTCAGTATACTTTGCTTCTCCAGTGCACAGAATAGATGAACCTAATGAATTGTTTGTAAGAATGGTCAATGCCTCTGATGAAAACGCTAAAAACATAGAATTAAAAGTAAAATTAGGAAATCAAAAACGAAGCATGTTTCTTGATTTAAAAGCCAATGAAAAACAAACTACAAGTTTTCAATTTACACCTTATAAAACTGGAACTCAAGAAGGAATCGTAGAAATTGAAGACCGCCATTTATTTTGGGATGACACTTATTACTTCAATATTAATATCGCCAAAGAAAGTTCTGTATTGATCATTGATGGTCCAAGCGCTAGTAAGTCGATTTCAAATGTGTACAGTGTAGAACCATTTTTTAAAGTAACAAGCTGCGAACAATTATCCTTCTCTGGAGACCAATTAAACAACAAAGATTTAATAGTATTAAATGGATTAAATGAAATAAGTTCTGGATTGATTGAAGCACTTGTAGATGCCTCTAAACAGGGAATAACGATTTGCCTATTTCCAGGCGATAAAATCGACAAAGGATCCTATAGTTCACTTCTTGATGGGCTCAATTTACCTTCATTGGGAAGTCTGATCACCAATGGAAATGCCTTAAATAAAATTGATTATCGAAATAGTTTTTTTAAAGGAATGTTTGATCAAGAGAAGACTTCTTTAAATATGCCATTGATAAAAAAATCATACCAAGTAAATGCTGCATCAAGAATGGGAAATATCGAATTGCTTACGCAAAGAAATGGCTTTCCCTTATTCATGAAAAACACTGGACCACATGCCAATTATTTATTTAGTACTTCACTCGCTTCAGAATTTGGAGATTTCACACAAAATGCTCTTTTTCCTGCCTTGCTATTGCGCATTGCATCCTTGAGTAAAAGAGATTTGCCTTTATTTTCAACTATTGGAGTAGATGCTTCCATTCAAATTGATCTTCAAAATGACGACGAAGTACCCTTAAAATTAGTGAGCAATAAAATTGAATTTATCCCTCAAATTAGAAAAGACGCCTCCAGTACTTTTATTTCTATTGCAGGGTCCGAAGCTATAGAGAAACTAAGCGCTGGCTCCTATATTATTAAAGATGAAAGTGAATTAGGACGCATAGCCATTAATTACGATCGAAAAGAATCCAGTACAGATTTGATGGATGAAAAAGAAATAATAAACGCCTTCGAAAATGCAGGTATAAAAAATTGTACCTTTAAAGCCGTTACAGAAGGTCAAAGTGCTACAAAACTAGAATTAGACAAACCATTTGAATACTGGCGCGTATTCATTTTGTTGGCCTTACTGTTTGTACTGATAGAAATGATTTTATTAAGATTTTGGAAATAAAAAAAGTATGAAAATCCTTTTAAAAAATGCAACAATCATAGATAAGGCTTCTTCCTTTAACGGGAAAGTAATGGACCTCCTCATTGAGGACGGGATGATTAAATCGATTGAAAAAATCATTAAAGATGAAGATGCGATTGCAATTACTTCTCCAAATTTATGTGTTTCTCAAGGATGGGTAGATTTTAAATCAGATTTTTGCGACCCAGGTCACGAACACAAAGAAACCATAGAATCAGGTTTAGATGCGGCAGCTTTCGGGGGATTCACACATGTTGGAATCGTTCCTTCAACTCAGCCTGCAATAGATTCAAAATCTCAAGTAGAATACATTAGAAATAGAGCGCAACACCATGCCGTTGAAGCCATTCCAATTGGTGCAATTACTAAAGGTTTGAATGGGGAGGAACTTGCTGAAATGTACGATCAATTTCAATCAGGTGTGCGGTGGTTTTCAGATGATCAACATACCAATTCAGCGGGTATTAACTACAGAGCCCTACTCTACGCTCAAAATTTCTCTGGAAAACTTATAGCATTTTCTAGAAATGCTTCCATGTCAGGAGGAGGAATGGTAAACGAAGGGGTCGCATCAACAAGAACTGGATTAAAAGCAGATCCTTCCATCGCAGAAGTGATCGCTATAGAACAACATATTTCCTTGGTATCCTATACCGATGGTCAATTACATTTGAGTGGAATATCCGCTGCGAAAAGTGTAGCATTAATTCGAGCTGCCAAAAAACAAGGACTTAGAATAACAGCCGATGTGCATCTTATGAATCTTTGTTTTACGGAATTAAACCTCTTAGATTTTGATTCGAATTTCAAAGTATTACCTGTTCTAAGAACCGAAGCAGATAGACAAGCATTACTTGCAGGTATTTTAGACGGAACCATTGATGCCATTGTTTCAGATCACCGTCCGGCTGACGATGAAGAAAAAGAAGTTGAATTTGACCATGCTACTTTTGGAACCATTCAATTACAATCATTTTTCTCTGCATTAAACGAAATTAAAGAGGTCAAAACCGAAACTTGGATTGATATTTTATCGAACAGAGCAAGAAAAACTTTCGATATTGAATTGGCTCCGATTGAAATTGGAAACCAAGCCGACCTTACTTTTTTCGACCCAAGCGCGACTTGGACTTTTAACAAACAAAATCTCATATCAACTCATGGATATAGTGCTTTCTTTAATAAAACGCTATCGGGTGAAGTTCTAGGAATCATAAACAAGGGCATTGCTTTAATAAAATAAATGGATGTCAAATAGAACTTTTTTAAGTCAGTTTTTTAAACAAAAAAGAATGGTGGGTGCCTTAGCACCTAGCTCTAGATTTCTAGCAGCTAAAATGTTGAACCACCTTCCGATTGAAAAAGCTTCGATAATTGTAGAATTAGGTCCTGGAACAGGAGTTTTTACTGATAAAATAATCAAAAGAATGGCGCCAAATGCGCATTTGATTGTAATTGAATTAAATGATATATTTTTTGAAAATATGTCTAAGAATTTCACTCAGCCTAATGTGCATCTGTATCATGATTCCGCTGAAAAAATAGGTGATTTTATTCATGCGCTTGGAGCGAAACATGCAGATATCATTGTCTCCTCGCTCCCATTTACCGTATTTCCAAGTGAGATTCGAGACGGTATTTTAAACAAGATTCATGAGTTTTTGAATCCCAATGGTCATTTTGTTCAATTTCAGTACTCATTGCATTCTAAAAAAGCGCTGAATCAAAGGTTTAATAAAACAAAAATTAAATTTACTCCTCTTAATTTCCCCCCTGCATTTATTTACACCTGTTCTAAGGCCTAATCTAAGACTTGTCTTAAAATCTAAACTTTAGAGGCAAGTTCCTTACTACTTTTAACTATCTTTGCGCAAAATATAAGCTGCTCATGTTAAGTGTTAATAATCTTTCTCTACAATTTGGTAAACGCATTCTTTTTGATGAAGTCAATGTAAAATTTGTCCAAGGAAACTGTTATGGTATCATTGGTGCTAATGGCGCTGGAAAATCAACCTTTCTCAAAATTCTAACCGGAGACCAAGATCCAACAACTGGTAGAACTGAATTAGAACCAGGGAAACGCATTGCTTTCTTGAAACAAAATCACTTTGAATTTGACAAAATACAAGTCTTGCAAACCGTAATTATGGGACATAAACGCCTATATGAAATCATGGTGGAGAAAGATACTTTATATGCTAAAGAAGATTTCACAGAAGCAGACGGAATGAAAACTGCAGAATTAGAAGGCGAATTTGCTGATTTAGAAGGATGGAATTCAGAAACGGATGCTGCTACTCTATTGAGTAACCTAGGAATTGATGAAGCGAAACACTATCTATTGATGGAAGATCTTTCCAATGATTTGAAAGTGCGTGTACTTTTAGCGCAGGCATTGTTTGGAAATCCAGATGTGTTAATTCTTGATGAGCCAACCAATGATTTAGATTTAAAAACAATTTCATGGTTGGAAGACTTTTTACTAGACTTTAAAAACACAGTAATTGTTGTTTCCCACGATAGACATTTCTTAGATACTGTTTGTACGCATATTTGTGATATTGACTTTAATAAATTGAATATGTTTACCGGAAATTATTCCTTCTGGTATCAATCCTCACAACTAGCGGCGCGACAAAGATCTGATAAGAATCGAAAAGCAGAAGACAAGAAGAAAGAATTAATGGATTTTATCTCTAGATTCTCTGCCAATGCTGCAAAATCAAAGCAAGCAACAAGTAGAAGGAAAATGTTGGATAATTTAGATTTAGAAGAGATTCAACCCTCGTCAAGAAAATATCCTGGTATTACTTTTCATCAAGAGAGAGATGCCGGAAATCAAATATTAAGCATTGAAAATCTTTCTAAATCAGTTGATGGCAAAAGCTTATTTAAAGACCTAACCATAACCATAAATAAAGGCGATAAAATTGCCTTTATTTCAAGAAATTCCGTTGCTTTAACTTCATTTTTTGAAATTATAAGCGGCAATGCAAAAGCAGACACTGGAGAATTTACCTTTGGAACAACCATTACCACAGCATATTTACCCAATGACAATCATAGTTATTTCACAGATAAGACCTCTCTTATTGATTGGTTAAGACAATATGCATTAGGTGATGAAGAAAGAGAAGAAGTGTATTTAAGAACTTTCTTAGGTAGAATGCTCTTCACAGGTGAAGAAGCCATGAAATCTGCTTCAGTACTTTCAGGAGGGGAAAAAGTTAGGTGCATGCTTTCTAAAATGATGCTTGCTAAAGGAAACTTATTGTTGATGGATGAACCTACAAATCACCTTGATCTAGAATCGATTACTGCGCTTAATAACGCAATGCGCGATTTTCAAGGCACCATGTTGTTCACCTCTCATGACCACGAATTGGTCAATACAGTAGCCAACAGAATTATCGAATTAACGCCGAATGGAATTATTGATAAAATGATGACTTTTGACGAATATTTGGCAGATTCAAAAATCACACAATTACAAGGAGAACTTTATTAATCTAGGCGCTTTTGGAAACTATTGTATACCGTATAAACTGTCCCTCTAGTCACCAAAAACTACTTCATTTTGAAGCTAGTTTCCCTGCAACTCAAGAGCAAGTTCATTTACACATTTCGGCATGGAGACCAGGAAGATATGAATTGGCAAATTTCGCTAAAAACATAAAGAATTTCACGGTCTTTGATGATCAAATGAAACCTTGTGCTTATAGAAAAATAAACAAAGATACCTGGGAAGTTGATACTTCGAAAACAACAAAAATTACCATAAGATACGCTTACTATTCCGCTGAACTCAATGCTGGTTCAACATTCATTGATGATACTCAAATTTATATCAATCCGGTAAACTGTATTATTTATTCGGAAGAAGCTAAAGACTTACCCTTCGAACTTAATATTGAAGCTCCACAAAATTGGATTAAAATGAGTTCTATGTTGGAGGATGATGGTGTATTTAGAGCATTAAATTTTGATGAACTTGCTGATTCCCCCTTACTAATTTCAAAAAATCTTCAATCAGCAAGTTATAACATTGAGGATACAGATTTTACGATTTGGGTAAACAACCATAAACCCATTGATTGGACGAAAATTATAGAAGATTTCTCAAAATTCACCAAAGCTCAAATAGAAACTTTTGGAGAATTTCCATCAAAAACATTTGAATTTCTAATTCATTGTTTACCCTATACCGCTTACCACGGCGTGGAACATTTAAAAAGTACCGTAATCACGCTCGGACCAACGCCTAATGTACTTGGGGATCAATATAATGACTTACTTGGAATCGCTTCTCATGAGCTCTACCATGTGTACAATGTCAAAAGTATTCGACCTATTGAGATGCTTCCTTACGATTTCAAGCAAGAAAATTATTCAAGTTTAGGCTATGTTTATGAAGGAATTACCACCTATATGGGTGATTTATTTCTCTTGAAAAGTGGTGTTTTTACGCTTAAAGATTATCTAAAAGAATTGAGTGAGCAGCTACAAAAACATTTTGACAATCCAGGGAGGTTTTCCTATTCTGTTGCTGAATCATCCTTTGATACTTGGTTAGACGGATATGTTCCTGGAGTACCTGGACGAAAAGTTTCTATTTATACGGAAGGATGTTTGTTGGCTTTTTGTGCAGATATAATGATTCGAAAAGCAAGTAATAATAAAGCGAATCTCGATGAAGTCATGAAACGCTTGTACTATGATTTCGCACTAAAAAACATAGGGATTACTGAAAAAGATTATCGGAACGAACTTGAAAATATATCGGGAACTTCCTTTAAAGATTTTTTCGAGCATTATATTAATGGTACGCATTCATTAGAAGGAATTTTAGTTGATTCATTAGATTATTTGGGATTAGAAATTAAACAAACACCTTCCAAACTATATGCTGAAGGTCGTTTAGGAATAAAAACTGTCAGGAAAAACGATAAAGAAATTATAAGTGCAATTTTTCCTGGAAGCCCCGGAGATATAGGTGGTTTAGCAATTCATGACGAAATTATTAGTGTCAATAAAACTCCAATAAATAACAATTTAGATCTATGGCTCAAATATTTTGAAGATGATATTAAGAGCTTTGAAATATTTAGAGAGGGAAAATCAATTGAAAAATCACTTCCTGAAGTCAATCGCTACTTTTATCAAACCCATGAAATTGAAGTAAAAAAGTCACTGATTCCAAGTCAACAAAAAGCAATCGCTGCATGGGCTTTAGAGGGCGTTAAAGAATAAACTTTTAATTTTAGAGTTATAGATTTTCTTCAATGATGATGAAGGATTTTCATCTTCGTAGCATCTAATATAAAGAGCCGCATTTTTATAAGGTTCATTAGTAATTTCTTTTTAAATTTGATAAAATTAATAACCATGAAAAAAATACTACTTTGTTTAATTTTCGCGCCATTATTTACATCAGCGCAAAACTTTAACCTAGCCAACGAAGCGTCAATTGGATCTTTACAATCCCTATTTCTTTGTGATTCTAATACCTTTTCATATGCTTCTAACGTTGGTTCTAATGTAACTTGGGATTACAGTCAATTGGCTGGAATTTTTGGTATAGTAAAAGATGTTCAAATAAAAGACGCGACCCTGGATTCAGAATACGCATCATTTTCAGGAGCACAAAAAACAATGGAAATTGGAGCTACCCTGAGAACATTTTATTCTTCTGACGCAAGTTCTAGAATTTCTCAAGGATTTGTTTTTAATGAAGTAAGTCTTGGAAATGTCGTTGCGTCATGGCCGGTAAATAATGAATTATTGATGAATTATCCCTTTGCACTTGGTTCTAATACAAGTGATGTATTTGATGGTACCATCACAAGTACTACTACGGGTACTATTCCAACAAATGGTGTGTCAGTCACAAGTGTCGATGGAACTGGAACACTTCTTTTACCTGGTGGAACTAGTTACAGCAATGTATTGCGCTTTCACTTAAAAGATTCTGCTACTGCAATTGTATTCAATACACCAGTACATTTTATCAGAAACCAATTTGAATATTACGACTTCACGATTAGTAATTTACCTATTTTCCTGTATTCAAATATTAAACTTGAATCTGCCTTATTAAACAATTCTAGTACGCTTGTACTTTCTAAAGACCAACCCACCACCTTTGTTGGCTTAGAGGAAAATAGTTTGGATTCCTTTACTTTTTATCCTAATCCTGTGCAAAATAAATTAGAGATAGACGGGAATATTGATCCGAATCAAATCAGCATTTATGATCTTAAAGGAGCAATTCAAAATTATACTTTAGAAAATTCAACGCTAGATGTAACGCAACTTCCAGCAGGCGTTTATTTAATAAAATCAGGAGCATTTGTTAAGAAATTCATTAAACTTTAATGCCAACAGTTTGTTGAATTTTAAAAACTTTCTTTTTTTATTCTTAGTTATCTTCCTTGCGTTTTCTGGTCAAACTCAGGTAAATAATGGTTTATCTACCGAAGTTCGTGCCTATCTGTTCCATATCGTACGAAAAAGTCCCATTTTAGAAAAGAATATTGGTATAGCTTTTGAATATGTTGGGCCAAATATAAAATTATCTGACGGTGGTATTAATTATGATTCACTTGAATTGTTGATCATCAATGAACCGACCTTATTGATTATTAGGAATGATATTATTGCTAAATCACCCAAGGGACTCCTTGCGGAAGCCAGCAATAAGACTGCGCTTTGGGAACTTTGCAAACAAATTCAATTGGTACTGAATGGAGAAAAGCAACAAACTCTGATTACCTCCTATTTAGATTATTTTTTTGATTCACTACCTAATTCTGTAAGCAGAGGTAAGAATTATAATGAATTACTCAGCCCTTCAACCAGTCCAATTTTTCAAACAAACTTATCCCTTAACGATCGCATTCAACTATTAGAAGCGATGGGAATCAAAGACAGAAACGAACAAAAATTAATTTTTGACGCACAAAGTAATGCGATCAACAAAGCGGTTGAGAAAAGAGCATTAGAAATATTTAAAATTTTAGGTGGACAAGTTTCCTCCTTTGAAAATATATTAATTGCATGTGGAGATGGAAGTTATACCAGTGGATTATTGGAAGAAAGAGATAAAGATGAATATGGAGAATGGAATAAAGGATTGCCAAAAGCCATTGGGTTTTTTCCTTATGATGTTTACTTATTCGGCACAAAAAAACCTGAATTAAAATCAAAGCGCATTGTTTCAAGATGGGTAGAGACTGTCGGAATGGACAAAGAAACCGTTTTACACTTTGATGTTTGGGGTTATAATAGCACTAAACAAACTACAGTAGTAATTGAAAAAGATGGTGCACAATATCACTTGTTTGGATCAGAAAAAACTAGGTTTTTATCGCCCGATTCAACTTTCTCTTCAGGGATTACCTTTCAAACCATAATCAACCAAATTATTGAATATACTTTCAAAGACTTAAAGGGAAGTATTGATGGAAAAGAAGGCTATAATGCAATGATCAAGCAAACGCAAACTGACATTCAAGAAACACTTCTTGCAATACATGAAAAAGAATCTTCTTATGACAATTTGCATAAAGTTGACTATGTAACTAAGAAAAGGCCTTCTCGAGAAATGAGGAAAAAGAAAAAAAATAATAAAAATGGTGGGCCAATTGATTTACAACCAACTACAAAATCGAGAAAAAAAGCAAAATCCAACAACCAAGATGAATTAGTTGATTTGTATTTACGATATGATGAACTTCAAAATGATCTTCAAAATTTAATTTTGGAAAAAGTTCCAATTCAGGAAGAATACACACAAAAGAAAAAACTAATTGATTCTTATTCAATGAAAATGGGGGTCAATTGGATGCCCTATACCGTTAAAGATGGATTGTATTTATACAAAGATGGCGCCCGCTTTGACTTGTACACACAGGAATTCACTTTCCCTGCCACCAAGGAAAAATCATCAGTTGAAATTCGATTGATCTCTATTCCAGAAGATTTTGAAGGAGAAAACGCAGACGAAGTAATGTTGCACATGACAAAATTGGATGCAGAACCATTTTTTGATGCCAATATTCAATTGGAATTAATGGATGTGTTTGATTCTGATAAGTTTAATTTTAACGCAGCTATTTTCACCCTAAAAGACAGTAGTGATTTAAAGATGATTTTTACGCAATTCAAAAAGAATCCAGTCCCTATTTTAGTTTATTTAGATGCCTATGGGATTGGTGAGTGGAATGGTGATAAAATTCAAAGAGATTCAAAACAAATTGAAATTTCTAATTATCCAGGTGCAACTGACGAGGAAAGAAAATCAAACAGAGCATCAATAGATTTCAAAAGGTTGAGAAGTAGCCATTTATTGATAAAAATGGATCGCAATTTAATACTGAAAATTAATTCTTCTACTGATCCCGTTAAATCAAATCTAGATCTTGGTCTACTTGATTTAAATAATTTGTCTAAAGAGTATTCATTAAGCAAAAATGAAGTGCTATCTGCCCTAAGGTGCATTGCATTGTTGGATAAATTGCAAAATGAACTGAATATGCAAGCAACAAAATACCTATCTCAAAGTGATTCTAAAAAGTTTATAGATAAACTAGAGGAAGCTATTGGAAAGGCAAAAATTGAAATTTCAGGTAATAAAATTCGAATCAAAGATTTTAAATAGTAAAGAATTCATCCGGGAAATTTAGGAGATACACTTGTTTTTTGGAGCGCGTTATACAGGTGTATAGCCAACGAATATAATTTTCATTTCGCATTTGTTCTGGTAGAAAGCCAAAATCAATAAAAACAGATTCCCATTGTCCACCTTGCGCTTTATGAGCAGTAACTGCATTAGAATATTTAACCTGCAAGGCATTAAAATATTTATTCTTCAAAATCAATTGATAGCGTTTCTTTTTATTTTTCTCTTGATAATAGTCTTTTTCAATTTCAAAGAAAAGTGTTTTTAATCGATCGCGTGACAAACTAGGTGCTTCCACAGTAAGTGCTTCGAGGTTAAGAATCAATTCCATTGGTTTTTCATCTGGATAATCGACAAAAGAAATTTCTGCTGTTACGAATTCAAAACCATATAATTTTTCCCTTCTTCCGATTCTATTGATGCGGATTGTTTCTCCATTAGCGATAAAACCAATTAAAGATTCAGGTTGCAGCCAAAAATAATTATTCTTAACTACCATGAGAATATCCTCCTTCGCTACATTTTCTTCATGACCTAAAATTCGAGATCTAATTTCACCGTTCCATTGATTGGCTCTTTTGTTTGACATGGTCAACAATACACATTCATCCATGCCATGTTTGGCGTATGACTGTTCCAGTAATTCACTTAAATCCGCACCACCAATTCTTTGAACATCCGTTCCGAAAAAAGAAAATAAGGGCAAAGAAAAAGACGAAGTATTCCTCAATTCTGTGGCAGCTTGTGTGATTTGAGAATCTGTAGCTTGACGAACGATTTCTTTCAATTCAGAATGAAACAATTGTACTTGAGGATATAAGTTTTTTAAATAATCAAGATCTAAGGCAGGGGAATCTGTTTGTCCAACAGGAGGCAGCTGACCAGGATCTCCCACCAACATGAGTCGACAACCTACTCCACTATACACATAATTCATTAAATCAGCCAATAAACTATTAGAAGAAGTTGCGTCCTCAACCCCAACCATAGAAGCTTCGTCTACAATAAAAAGAGTGTCTTTGTATAAATTTTTTGCTTTAACGAGACTGGTTCCAGCATTAAATTCACCTCCTACAAAATATATTTGTTTGTGAATGGTAAATGCCGCTTGCTTGGAGTAATTGGAAATAACCTTTGCTGCTTTTCCAGTAGGTGCCAACAATCGAAACTTATTTTTATCTAAGAGTAAATGTTGAACTATACTTGCAATTAAAGTTGATTTACCTGTTCCAGCGTATCCTTTTAATATAAACAGTGGAAAGCGCTCGTCTGATTGATAAAATAGATTAAAAGAATCAATTGCTTTTTGTTGGTCTTGTGTGTACTCCAATTTTTTTAATGGACTCATTTTTTACGCATCTAACTTAGTAAATTGGATTGGAATATATCAAATTTCCTACTCCATATAAAAGTACTCGTTTTATTAACATGTACCAATAGAATAGTAAGGAGAAAATTAAAAAATGAAGAAGAAAATGACTACTTGATAAGGCGAAAAAAATTGTAACTTTACACATAGGAAATTATACCTAATTAAAAAATTTAAGAAGTCAAAATGACTCCACATCAACTCATATTTCACAAAGAGGGCATTAGAATCATCTCCAAAAATGGAGATTCTAGCAAAGAAGAACGCTATATATTACAATCAAATTCTTTAGAAATGAAAATAGCCGAAGTAAAATCCTTTATTAAGGATGTGACGGCTTCCTCATTTCTACATGCCAAGGATTTCACTTGTTACTATGATGTCAATCAATATACTTTAATTCCTAGTTCTGTTTACGATACTGCTCTTATTGAGAAATATTTTGAGTTGAATTTTGGTAAAATACAAGATGAATGTACCTTAGCGGCGCAGAGTTTACTCCATATTGGTATAACGAGTATTCATGAAATCGCTACTTGGGCTTCACAATTTTGTGAAAATATTTTTCCAGAACAAGCCCTAAATCCACTTCACATTCAATATTTGAAACAAGTTGAAACTTTTCGAAATGATGCCATTGGAGGCGCACTTTGCATTGGAAATCAGCATTTCAATCTGCAATTGTTTCAATATGGGAAATTATTATTTAGTCAAGAAATAAGCTATCAAAACGAAGATGACATTGTGTATTACACTTTAGGAGCTTTTAAAAAACTACCTATTGACACTGCAAAGGGAAATATTTCAGTTTATCCTGTATTACAAGATTTAGACCCAACTCGTATTGTTGAAACCATCAATAAGATTAAAGATTTAAATGATTATTCCTTTGTAATTCAATCATTTGACACCTATCAAAACGACCTATTGTGCGTATAATCAGCGGTTTTTTAAAAAGTAGACGCTTTTCAGTACCCCCTGGATTTCCATCTCGACCTACCACAGATTATGCAAAGGAAGGATTGTTTAATGTCCTTCAGCATTCAGTCGATTTATCAGACATGCGAATTCTAGATTTATGTGCAGGAACAGGTAATTTGTCCTTTGAGTTTGTCTCTAGAGGCGCAGGAAATATAATTGCAGTAGATGAAAACTACCGATGCACTAAATTTTTAAAGTCAAATGCTATTGATTTAGGTATTGAGAATCAATACCAAGTAGTAAGAGCAGATTGTTTACTCTATTTAAAAGGTAACACAAGTAAATTTGACTTAATTATCGCTGACCCTCCTTATGCGGCAGATTTTCATGCTCAAATTGTTCAATTGGTTCAAGAAAGAGAACTTTTGCACCCCGATGGAATATTGATTATTGAACATGGTAAACAAACCGATTTAAGTGCCTTAACCAATTTCACATTTTGCCGTATATTTGGTAACGTACATTTTAGTTTTTTTGAAGCTTAACATGCAAAAAATAGCCTTATTTGCCGGTTCGTTTGATCCTTTTACTAAAGGACATGAATCTATTGTTCTGAAAGCATTACAAATTTTTGATTCCATTGTTATTGGTATTGGAACCAACACCTCCAAAAAATACTTATTTCCTATTGAAAAAAGGGTGCAACACATAGAAGGTATTTTTAAAGGAAATGATAAGGTAAGCGTAGTCGTTTATGAAGGATTAACGGTGAACTATTGCAGCGAGCATAATATTCATCACCTTATTCGTGGTTTAAGAAATACTCAAGATTTTGAGTATGAAACTTCCATTGCACATGTAAATAATTCCTTGACCCATATCGAAACTGTTTTTTTGCTAACCGAATTAAAATATAGCGCGCTCAACTCCAGTATAGTCAGAGAAATATACAAAAGTAAAGGTTCCATTGATTCTTTTGTAACCCACTCAGAATTGCTCGTTTAATTTACATTGAATGACTATGAAAAGAGTTTTTTTACTTTTACTAATCCTGATTACTTGCCTTGAAAGCGCATCCTTAGCGCAAATGCAAGTCAAAGGTATCGCACCAGAATATTCAAATTCAAAAATAACTTTAAGTTCCATTAGCGATTTTATTTCGAATAAGGAAAACCAACTTGCTTCTGATACCATTAATGAAAAAGGATATTTTAATTTAACGGTAAGTGCTGCTAATATTAAGAATGCTGGATTAGAAAGTATTCAAAAATACATTCTGCGGGTAAATAATTCCTATGCTTATTTATATCTAGAAAATAGAAAATATTACACTGTAGAATTCCCTTTACCTGAATACATTGCAAGCAGCAATAGTGAGGTCGAATTAACTTTTTTTGACTTAGACAGTACAGACATTAATTACAAAATCTTAGGATTTCAAGCCTGGATGGACGGGTATCTTTCTGATATTTACTATACTAAAGAAGCCGATCATGCTGCATTTATTAAAAACATTCAGGCATTTAAAAACGAAGCATCCGCTGTTTATAGCCAAGACACTTCCACTTTTCTTTTTAATTTCGTCAAATACTCCATTGGACAGACCATTGATAACATTCCATTTTTAGGAGCTCCTTCGTTAACAGATAAATACAATTTCTATTTTTCCAATCAACCAATAGGCTATCAAAATGATGCCTACATGGATTATTTTAAAGGATTTTACAAGCGGTATTTATATCAATTAGAAGGGAACAATGCAAAGGAACTTTACAGTGCTTTTGCAAGTTCAAATTTAGCATTTGCCGACAGTATTCTAGAACGAGATCCATTTTTAAAAAATCCTGAGTTGCGAGAATTAGTCTTACTGAATATTTTAAGAGAAGAATATTATAGTAATTATTTACCTAAATCAGGATCTTTTCAATTATTATTTCAAATAGAGAAACAAAGTGAGTATTCTAATATTAGAAATATCGCTTCTGCTTTATACAATCAATTTAATGGATTAAATATTGGAAGTAAATTTCCCGATATCATTTTAGATCAAAGTAAGCTTAATGAAAAATTAAGTGCCTTAAAAGGGAAATACATCTATGTACACTGTTATAATCCTTCCAATAAAGATTGTATTGCAGAATTAAAAAGTCTTAAAAAATTACAAGAGAAATATGGTAAGGATATTAGTTTTATTACCCTTTACTCTAAAAATGAAACGGCCTATACAGCAACAGAGCAAAGGAATCTTGATGTAATTAACTGGCCTAAATATGGATTTGATGTTAACAATGAAATATGGGAACAGTTACAAGTAAAAACATTTCCTTATTACCTGTTAATAGATGATTCTTTTCACTTGTATTCAGCGCCTGCTCTAAGTCCAACGCCAAATGGAAAATACGAAACAATTGAAAAAACCTTCTACGATTTAGTGCATAAAGAAGATGAATAATTTATTTCTTAAAATAAGCCCAAAAAATACCTGAAGCCCCTCCTGCTAAATGAGCGAAATGAGAAATATTATCTGCTTTAAAAGAAGCCAAGATTTCTTGTCCCAAATACAGTACCAATACCAATAAAAAAGTAAGTGGAATTTCATTCGATTTTGAATGCACTAGTGTAGATAAAATAATCAACATAAATACAATACCACTCATTCCAAGTAGCCCATTATCCCAAAAAAACGTGTGAATGATGGCGGTAATGATGGCGGTAACCAACAACATCAATAAGAATTGATTGGATCCATATTTCTTCTCAATAATTGGAGCAAGAAGCAGAAACATGGCTAAATTTCCCAACAGATGTCCGGTATCAGCATGACCGAAAATATATCCAAAAGTACTGATATACCAAACTATATTGTTCTGTTGGAAATCACCATTTAAAATGAAAAATTGTGCCAAAGGATCAGGAAAAGATCTTGCTATAAAGTAGGCCATTACAGCAATAGCTGAAAAAATTAGTGTTATTTTAGATTCAAAAGTAATTTTCATTCTTATTCTATTTTTGCACTTAAGCCTTTCTCTAATAATGATGTGCACTGGGGTTCTAGTTCATCATACATACCATATTTAACGATGCACTTTCCGGCTGTATGAACAATATAAGCACATTGTTCTGCTTCCATTAATTTGTGTTTACAAGTAGCCATTAATGAATTAATGACATGATCAAATGTATTTACATCATCATTATACAAAACTAGGGCTGATTCAGCAACGATTTCTTCCTTTGTTTCAAGTAATTCAAGTGTTTCTGTTTTCATTGTCTCAAAAATAATTAAAATTGAACTTGTCAGCAGCCTTTATTAAAAATTCTAGTTCACTATCCTCCGCCACTACAAATTGAATTTGGAGGACATTTTCTGATTTTATAATAGAAAAAGGAATGGAGGATTGTAATAACCAATCGTGTAACTGCGCTGTGATGGTGAGGTCTTCCATAATCCATGTAATATTTTTATTCACTTCAGGCACTAAATTCAAATGCATTTGAGCTAAATAGATCTGTTCGAATGGAGAAATATCCTCTCGATTGATCTTTCCAGAAATCAAAACACTTTCTTTCTCATTATAGACAAAAGTTCCTGCTCGATTTACAATTCCTAATTGCTTAGTCGCTCTATCTTTAAGAATGTCTTGTCTAAATTGAACCCATTCTATTTTCGGTGGTGGTGGAGTATCAAATACTTTGAAATTAATTTCAATCGTCTTGGTGATTTGTTCATTACCTTTTTCAAACGCTTTCTGAGCAATGTAATTTTGTGCTTCTTGAATTGAAATCCTTGTTCCATTGCGATATGCAACGATAAATGCATCTTTAACTCCTTTATCTATGGCAAGTTTTTTTCTCTCTTTTGCCTCATTAATATTATCAAATTTTCCACTTGCATAACGCAGTAATCCATTGGGTGCTTTTGTATAAGTCAATTCATTAATTCCAGGCAAGAGACCTTCGTTGATCGTTTTTGCAAATACTCCCACTTGAACTGTCAAATACACTTCATCATTTAAAGGAATGGGTTGAATTGAATCCTGTTTTTCCTTCTCCGCATTATAAATTGCTGCAAGCTCAATATTTATCTCATTTTCATTGTTTTTCTTGCATAAACCATTCAATTCATATTGTCTAGCCTGTGCCAGGCTAATTCTTTTTCCATCACAATACGCTACGATGAAAGCATCATTATAACCCAACTTACGGATTTGTCCTTTTGCATTAACTGCTTTCGCTATTTCGCCGAAAAAACCCGCTAAGTAGCATGTTAAACCATTTGGAATTACTTCTCCAGAAACTGGTGAGAACTCCCTGAATTTATCGTTTGCAATGGGTTTTCTAAAAGCGCCTATTTGTACCCTATAATATAATCCTGTTGGTAATTTCTTTAAAATCGGTATAGGAATTGAAATGTTCTGTTTGTTTATTGGTTCGTTTGGATTCCAAGCAAATGATTCTGGTAAGTAGTTACTTGTTAGATTTGTTATAATTACTGGCGCAACTTGATCTTGTAATAATTTCTCAAAAGATGCTTGATTTTCCGAAGTCTTAATTTTGTTAAATAGTGTTGCTTGTTTACTTTCGGTTTGCGCTATCTTAATTTGTATTTCTTTTAAATCATTGGCTTTAGCTATTGTAGAGGCATTAAGTTCATGAGGTATTGTATCCATTTGCATCAATTGGAATAAGGCTTGAGTTTTTGTGGTTTTTAAATGCTCTAGACTGTCCAAATATTTTTGTTGCTCCACATACTCCTTTCGCTGATTTAAATAGGTACTATATGCAGGTAATGCTGCCAATGCTGGAACGCTTGTTTTTTCAATTGACCTTTCGACAGCAAAGAAACGGACTTCTTTATCTTTTTCAAGGTCAGGAATAATAGGGGAATTATTAATGATTTGATCTATTAATTTAATTTGATTTTCATAAACAGAAAGGAGATTTTTATCTCTTATCAGAGGAATTTCACTTTTAATTATTTCTTTTTGTATTTCGAGGATACTTATTTGATCCAATTTATTTTCATTAAGCGTTCTTTCCAAATTAGGATCCATAACTTTCAATAATTCGAGCTTTTCATCGAATAAAATCAGTTTTTCTTGTTGTTTATTAATCGTTTGAATGGTATTAATTTGATCTGTTGTAATAAGGTCAATTTTCTCATTCGGTACTAAAACTGATCCTTTAGTCAGTTTTGAAATTTCATTATTAATATCTTTTATTTGCTCCATTGAACCGTTATATTTATCAAGGACTTCTTGAGCCTCTTCACTGGTCTTATTGGTTTGCGTGTTATTTGAAGTTGGTTCCTCAGTCACCGGATTCGTAGCCAAGCGCTCTTCTTCACTTGTTTTGTTAATTTGCGTGTTATTTGAAGTTGGTTCCTCAGTCACCGGATTCGTAGCCAAGCGCTCTTCTTCACTTGTTTTGTTAATTTGCGTGTTGTTTGAAGTTGGTTCCTCAGTCACCGGATTCGCAGCCAAGCGCTCTTCTTCAATGGTCTTATTGGTTTGCGTATTGCTTTAAGTTGGTTCCTCAGTCACCGGATTCGTAGCCAATCGTTCTTCCTCACTGGTCTTATTGGATTGCGTATTATTTGAAGTTGGTTCCTCAGTCACCGGATTCGCAGCCAATCGTTCTTCTTCAGTGGTCTTATTGGTTTGCGTATTATTT
>CANLAQ010000016.1 GCA_947488235.1 Flavobacteriales bacterium
GAAAGCCTGATTTGGAAAATTATTTTCTAATAAATATCGGTTTAATAGTGTTCCAAACTACGATGGGGAAGAAATGCATTGGTATGGCGAAACCATAAATCAAATAGTAAAAACTTTCATCATCACTGTCTGGCAAGGTTGCTTTAAAAACCCCCATGATACTTATAAAACTGATGATTGCAAATAAGAAACCAAAGGTAATATCACCGATTTTTGGTAATAATTTTACAAAAAGAGCATGACCAGCAGATGCTAAAATACAGCCTACGAAGCACGAGATAAAAATGGAGCTTGGTGGAATAACTGAGCTATAATCTATTACCGTCAATTCTTGATAAAGAGAAGCATATAAATAGGAGCCAAATCCAGATAAGGCTCCGGAAATAAGTGCAAGTAAGGTGTATTTTTTTATCATTGTTTTATTTAATTAATGTTACTGGAATTGTTGCAACTATTTTTAAAGTTTCGGATACATCATCTCCTTTTTTACCAACTCCAAAATCGGTTCTATCCACACTGAATTTACCAATAAATGTAGCTTTATTTCCTTTTTTAACAAATGTAAAAAGAACAGAACAATCTTTTTTAACGCCGTGAATTTCTAGTTTTCCAATGGCTTTATATCCAGTATCTGTTTTTACAATTTTTGAAGAAACAAATTCAATATTCGGATATTTATCAGCGTCAAACCACTCTTCACCTTTGGCGTGTTTGTTTTGAACACCATTTCCTGTGCTGATGGATTCAACCTTGATTTTTAAGTCGAATTTTGAACTTGAAAGTTTAGTCGCATCGAAAATAATACTCCCTGATACTTCTTTAAAAACACCACTTACATCTTTGTTTGAAAAGGCAATATTGTGCTGCTCAGAAATCTTCCAGTTTTGCGCTTGTACGGTTCCAATTGTTAAAATAAGAACCAACAAAGCAGCTATTTTCGATGCTTTCATCTTTCGCGATTTCTTACTATTAGTTTTTAGATACCTCTAAATCAGCATTTAAGTAAATTTCGTCAGCAACCACTGTGTTTGGCATCGTTGCACCCACTCCGTAGTCTGATCGTTTAACCATTCCTGAAATTTTCAATCCAGCTAAATCTGCACCAGCTCTGTTTTTTGTTGTCCCATTATGAACACCAGCTAAAACAACTGTTTTTGTAACACCGTGCATGGTGAAATTTCCTGTGATGACATAGTTGTTTCCTTTTGCTTTCTTCACAGATGTACTTTTGAAAGTGATTGTTGGATGTTTTTCTACATCGAAAAAATCAGCAGAACGCAAATGATCATCACGCATAGAAAGGTAAGTGTTGACTGTTTTAGCCTCAGCCGTTAATTCGATTGTTGCATCCGAAAAATCTGTATTTGGAGTGGTGATTTTTACATCGAATTTATCGAATTGACCAACAGTTTCAGAAATCTCCATGTGTTTTACAGTAAAACCCAATCGTGAGTGACCTGCGTCCAAAGACCAACTTCCTGCTTCTAACACGACGAATGAAACCAATGCAAGTGCTGCGGATAATGTGATAAGTATTTTTTTCATGTTTTTAAATTTTTTAATTAAAAGTTTATTTGTCTGCAAAGTTAAATATTCTTTACGATTTGAATCGTTGACATAGGTTAAGAAAGTATTTATTTAAATGGTGTTTTATGGCTTGGCGAAGAAAGTGAAAATACAAGAGTTACCCTTCGATGAACTCAGGGCGAGAAGGATAGAGCGAGAAACAGAGTGAGAATGAGGTAAAAAAGAAAAAGCCAGATCGCTTCAGGATTCTTCGCTCTCTTTCTCATTTTCACTCTGAAAGAAAAGCGCAAATACAAGAGCGAGAAACAAAGTGAGAATGAGGTGAAAAAGAAAAAGCGCTGTCACTTTCGTAACTGCGCTTTTCTTTTAGTAGCGGGGACCGGAATATCCTGACGCTCGCTTCACTCGGTCAGGATGGACCTTAAGGATGTGCTTTACAAGGAAACCAAATTGCTTTGCAATTCTATTTTTTATGACCTATTACTTCATTCAATCCTGCGGCTTGACTCAGTTTAGGACATAAAAAAAACCTGAGTCTATGACTCAGGTTTTCTTAGTAGCGGGGACCGGACTCGAACCGATGACCTTCGGGTTATGAGCCCGACGAGCTACCAACTGCTCCACCCCGCAATATGTTGGTGTGTTGGTATCGACCGCAAAGATACAACATTATGTGGAATTTAAAAACTAATCAAAAAGTAAATTTGACTTTTTTAAATAATTGCCATGGGTATTCAATTTGATTTTAAGTCCAATAGAATGACTATTCAGGTTGACTTGTTGCACTGGACTCCAACCATTTTCAAATAAATAGTTAATAACTAAAGACTTGTTGATCCGTCCACCTATGCCAAATTGGAACGCTTTGAGGGATGTTGTGCCAACAAATACATTAAATCGTTCCATATAGCTTAACTTGAATAAGAGAAAATAATTGATCGGCGTATGGGCTATGTAGGAAATTCGAAGCGAAGGAACCAAACTAAGTTGTTTGTTTAAATCTACAATGGTTCTAACATAGCAAGCATATTCCGTTCTAAAAGACGAATTATTCCCAATGGGTCCCCAATTTTTGGTAATTAAATCTTCTAAATATAAGCCTAGCATGTATTTCTTTCCAACATAACTCAATCCAGCACTTACTTGTGGAATAAATGCTTGTCCGGTGCGCTGCACTATATTGTCTTGAAGATTTGTTACCACTTTATCGGCATCATAACCCACTTGGATTCCCCCAAAACCAATGCCTAAACTCAAACGATTCTCTTCATTTGTTTGAATATTTGCCGCTCCAGCAACTTGTAATTTTGTTAACGAAAAAGCACCAATATTTTCTCTTTGAATTTGGATTCCCATTCCAAACATAGGAGCATCACTCTTAAAATCATTGAAAGGAATTGAAAGTGAAGTGTTCATTGTTTTAGGAGCACCGTCAAATCCAACCCATTGCGTTTTAAGTCCTGTGAATAACTCAACATGCTGATTCAATCCATTGTGTGCGGGATTAATTCCTCCCCAATTCATTGCAAAACTATTCCAATTGGGTGTCATTTGTCCAAAACCAGTGGACAATAACATAACAAGAAAAAAAGAAATTATATACTTCATCTTATCTAATAATTGAAATAGTTCCTTTTCTTATTCCCTTGTCCTGCCCTAAATCTAAGATGTAAAAATATACACCTTCAGGTAGGGGCTTATCATTATAATTTCCAGTCCAAGAATTGGCAATGGTATAAGGACTAGATTTATACAATTCATGGCCGAAACGATTCAAAATTACCATAGTATTTTCAGGATAATTTTCGATCCCAGGAATCACCCAAGTTTCATTCAGACCATCACTATTAGGGGAAAAAGTATTGGGAATTTTAAAAGCACCTTTTACAAAAACAGTTACATAATCGAACTTGACACAAAAGGATAAAACTCCTTTCAATGTAAAGGTGGTCGTTTCGGTGGGTTGCGCAGCAGTCAATAAATTAGTCGAAGAAAGTACTAAAAAAGGAGGCGACCACAGATAAGATTCAGCAGTGCCATTGGCTAGAAAAGTAGCGACTTGACCTGAATCAATAAACAAATCAGGGCCAGCGTCTAAGATAAAACTATACACTTGAATTGGAGCGCTTACACTTGTTAATGTAATGATGCTATCCACTGCAACTGTGCATGCTACTGTGGCGGATAAAAGATCATTTTGAGCAAAATTTGAAGTATTAAAAACCAAAGCCGATTCATTTGCTACGACCGCACCGTTGATGAGCCATTGTACTTGTCCGACGAGCGGACAATCTTGAATAGTTAAAGAAAAACTCAAATTCTGACCTTCACAAATCGTATCCGTTTGACCAGATATTTGAATAAATGGAGCTTGAGAATAACAAAGATTACCTCTTGAAATAAGCGTTAACATTAAAATAACAAAAAAGGCAGACTTCAAATTAAGTTTTTGATTATCAATTAATTATAAAAATATTTACTTCAGTTTTACGCATTAAATTGCTATTCTATTTGTGCATCAATTTTTTATTCAGACTTTTGGCACTAAATTAGGTTTTCAATACGAAGATAAAACTAAAAGACGGAAACATGAGAAACATTTACCTAACATTTATTGCGCTATTCTATTTTGCCAATCTATTCGCACAACATGGGGATTATGATAACACCTCCAAATGGTTTTTAGGATTGAATGCAGGTGCGACCTGGAATTCAACAGATGTTAAAAATAAAACTGCTTCTGGATGGGGATTAACCCTCGGTAAATCCTATAATTATGATTACGGTAAAATTTTAAGTTTTGATCTTCGCGCCCGTTACTTGCGTGGATATTGGTATGGACAAGATTATGACACCACCAATTTGGACAATTATTTTGGCACAGGCTCTGCCGCTCAACCTTCCACAAGTTTAAATTATTATAAAGATTCTTTAGGATATTCAGTCAACAACTTCCAGGCCGATGTACATCGCTTGGCTTTTGAATTGGTCATCCATGCGAATAGAATTAGAGAAAGAACAGGTTTTGATCCTTATATCTTTGGTGGAGTTGGCTTTACATGGCATCAAACTTATGGAGATTTATACGATAGCACCTACTACGATTATGCAAGTTTGGTACAAGACGGGACTTTAAGTTCTATGTTGACAACTACTTTAGATGGAATTTATGACACTCCTTTAGATGGAAGTAGTACCAAGACAAAAGTAAACTTTATGCCTAGTCTTGGCTTTGGTTTAGGATATCAAATTGGGAAAAGAACCACTTTTGGGATTGAACACAAGACTACTTTTACAAGAGGTGACTCCTTTGATGGATTCATTTCACAAACGCCAAGAGCAAGAAATGATTGGTATCATTATACCTCTGCTTATCTCCAATTTAGATTTAAGACGCATACCAGCTCTACAACAGAACCAATAAACAGTTCTTCGAATATTAATAATTACAACACGCCATGCCCGAAGCCAGTAATCACGGTAAGCAATAGCACTGTTACTGTAAATTCTAGTACTTATAATTTGACTGCCAATATTACCGCTGTAAATTCTGAAAATGAAATTAGCCTAATGAACATGATGGTGAGTAATGGCATAGCGGTTCCCTTTACTTATAATGCAAGCACGCACCAACTTCAAGCAAGTGTGCAATTAGTACCGGGCAACAATTCTTTTACCATTAGGGTTCAAAACAATTGTGGATCTGAAATAAAAAATATTACTATTATTTATAATAATTGCATTACTCCAAGCATAAGCATCACTAATCCTGCGAACAATAGTTTAAGTGTAACGAGTCCAAACTTTGTTTTTTCTTCTCTAATTTATGGAGTAAGTAATCAACAAGGAATTACCTTATTTGTAAATAACAAGCAGATAAATAATTATACTTTTAATGCTACTACCGGACTGCTGCAATGCAATTTAATGCTGAATTCTGGAGCAAATATCATTCAATTAAATGTGCTCAATAGTTGCGGAAACGCAAGCGAAAACACTACCGTTATTTACAATGACTGCATCACTCCAAGTTTTCAATTAGCTATGCCTTCAAGCACGGGAACCACAACAAGTACTGGTGTATATACTGCAAAAATAAATGCTGTTGGATTCAAAAACAGCAGTGAAATAACCATTAATCAAAATGGAACTAGAATTAGCAATTTTAGCTTTATCAATAGTGTCATTACCCTGCCCTTACAATTATCAAGTGGTATGAATACCATTACCATCAATGGAACCAACCTTTGTGGGTCAGATGCCATATCATTTACTATTAATTATCAAAATTGTAATGCACCTGTAATCACTTTAGTCAACCCTACTCAGTTAAATACTACCAGCAATTTACAAGCAATGAGGGTGAAATTAAAAGTAGAAAATTGCACCAAGAACAATATGCATTTATTGCTTAATAATGTTTCTATTTCGAATTTCACATTTAATGAAACCACTAAAATAGTAGAGGCAAGTTTGGTGTTGAGTCCAGGAAATAACATCTTCTTAATTAATGCTAGCAATAATTGTGGGCTTGATGCAGCCACCTTAAATATTAATTACAATGATTGTAAAAGTCCCATTGTAACGATTAATGGAGCCAACAATACCACACAAAATATTGCGTCATTTATTCTGAGCGCTTCAATTCAAAATATGAATAGTGCTCAAGGGATTACACTTACATTGAATGGTACGCCAATCAATTTCAATTTATTGAATGGGCAATTAACCAGTTATACCAATCTACAACCTGGTATGAATGCATTTGTTTTAAATGCAGTTAATGGTTGTGGGAATCAAAGTCAAACACTAAGCGTGAACTACAATAACTGCATTGCGCCGGCTATAACACTAGTTGCTCCATCCATTACAGGAACAACGGTTGGTAATGCCAATTACAATTTTCAAGCTTTAGTAAGTAATGTGACCAATCAACAAAACATCAGTGTTAAATTGAATAATGTTACTGTTCCATCTAGTTTATTAAATGGGGTATTGGTTGCTTCTTTAATACTTATTGAGGGAAACAATACAGTGGTAGTTGCAGTTAATAACGCTTGTGGAAATGATACAGAAACCTTCAATATCCTTTACAGTAAATGTAAAGCACCAATAGTGCACCTTACAAGTCCTGGAATATTAATGACGAGCACCAACCAGAATAACCTTCAATTTTCAGGTTCCGTTGAAAACATTGCAAGTCCTCAAGAAATGACACTCCGATTGAATGGTCAAATTGTTCCTTTTACTTTTCTAAATGGGCAATTTTCTGGAAGTGTGAGTTTAATAAATGGCGCTAACATCATACTCGTTACGGCAACCAATAGTTGTGGTACCGATATTGCACAACACAGCATTATTTACAATAATTGCACCGCGCCAGGTATTATCAATCCAACACCTTCTGCACTTAATACAATCACATTAACACCCCAAATTACAATAAGTGCACAATTACAAAACATTAGTGCTGCACAGCAAATTTCACTCCTACTCAATGGGGTAAGTCAAAACTTTACTTATGTGAACAACCAAGTTAATGCAAACTTAAACTTGAGCAGTGGAAATAACATGATCGTATTAAGTTGTGTCAACAATTGCGGAACGGATATTAAGAACTGGAATACCTCGTATACTCCTTGTATTCCTCCAATAGTAACTATTACTAATCCAAGCAATTCAGGAACCGTTGTCAATACAGCAAGTTATAATTTTACTGCAACGGCTAATAACATTCAAAATACGCAACAAATCAGTTTAACTTTAAATGGTAGTGCTATCAATAATTTTACTTACAACAATGGAATTATTAGTGCTAATTTAACATTGACGGCAGGATTGAATACCATCGTTTTACAAGCAAATACAGGTTGTGGATTGGTTTCAGAAAATAGCACGGTCAATTTTAATAATTGCGTAGCACCTAATATTATTTTAGGGAATATGAATGCCACCACAAGTACAGCACCTTATTTAGTGCAAGCGAATCTTCAAAACATGAGTTCTAATCAAGGAATCATTTTTACACAAAATGGCACTGCAATTTCAAATTACACTTTTTCAGCGGGTCAATTGAGTGCAAATGTTACCCTGACACCAGGGCAAAATACTTTTTTCTTAAATGTTTCCAATGCCTGTGGAAATGATCAAGAGAACTTTGTAGTCAATTACAACAATTGTATTGCACCGATCATTACGATACAAAATACGGGAAACACTAATGTTCTTGTACCTTCCTATACCTTAAATGCAAGTGTTAATAATATGCCATCTGCACAAGGTGTCAGCGTAAGCTTGAATGGAAATCAATTGACCAACTTTACATTTAACAACAATCAATTGGCTGCAGCTGTTAATTTACAAGCAGGAATTAACACATTCGTTATTAGTGCACAAAATACTTGTGGGACAGATTCAGAAACAATAATTGTAAATTATGATAATTGTAAAACACCTGTTGTAATTATTAATGCAAATAGTGGTTTAACCGTCAATACAGGAACCTATAGCCTTCAGGCACAAGTGAGCAATATGAATTCTGTTCAGGGAGTACTGTTGACTTTCAATGGTCAAAATATCAGTAACTTCTCTTACAATAACGGTGTTGTTTTAGCGCAAGTTAACCTCATACCTGGAGCAAATAGTTTCGTATTGAGTGCTCAAAATGACTGTGGTCGGGATTCTCAAATCCTTGATGTGACCTTTTTAAACTGTGTTGCACCAAATGTTACCATAACAAGTGGGTCAGGTGTGACGGTTTCAAATAATGCCTTTAATTTACAAACGCAGATAAGCAATATGAGTTCCACTCAAGGTATTAGCCTTCAACAAAACGGACAAAATATCAGTAACTACACCTTTGTAAATGGGCTTTTGATTGCCAATGTCACACTAAGCAATGGATTAAATACTTTTACCATCAATGCTCAAAACGCTTGTGGAACAGATGCCGCAACAAGCACTATTAACTACCAACAATGTTTGGCCCCTACGGTACAAATTAATGCTGCCATTCCAAATAATTCTAGTACTACAAACGGAACTTTGACGATAAATGCAAGCGTAGGAAATTATGATCCGTTAACCACGATTTTAGTGACTAAAAACGGAAATGTTGTGAATGGATATGCAAATAATAATGGTCAAATTTCAGGTACTTTAAACATAGCGTTAGGGACAACAGTTATCGTAGTTTCGGCCAGCAATGCCTGTGGATCAGACAGTGAAACCTACACAATAGAAAGATGTAAAATTCCAACACTTACCTTAGTTTCTCCTGGTTCAGTAGCAACAACTGTACAATCGAGCACCTATTTCATTCAGATGAATGCTGAAAATGTAGCTAATATTAGCATGATTAATGCCACTCAAAATGGAGCGCCACTTGGAGGAATGACCTTATCGAGTACCATCTATGGAGGAATGGTGAACTTACAAGCTGGAATCAATACTTTTGAAGTTCAAGTAGCAACGGGTTGCGGTACAGCGCAATTATCCTTTACGATCAACTACACCGTTCAAAACAATGGCAATACTGTTTCGCCAAATGGACAAGGTCAAAATTTGAACGGCGGTAATTCAGATTCAAATGGATCAGGGAATCAAAACAACAATGGTGGTAATAGTGACAACAATACAGATGGCGATGGATTGTTAAAAACGAATACGGGTTCAGAAAAAATACAGACTCCAAGCACACCCGTTAAACCTGCTACTCCAAAACCAACGGTTGTGACACCAGATCCAGTGAAACCTGCTGCTCCAAAACCAACCGTTGTGACTCCTGCACCCGTTAAACCTGCTGCTCCAAAACCAACGGTTGTTACTCCTGCACCTGCAAAACCAACAGTTGTGACACCAGATCCAGTGAAACCTGCTGCTCCAAAACCAACGGTTGTTACTCCTGTACCTGCAAAACCAATAAGTCCTAAACCGGGGACTGTTACTCCTGAAAAACCTCCCGTTAAGACTGAAAAATCCGGTGGTGGAAAATAAAAATATTAGACTTAAGAAAATTAAAGGGGCGCTTGCCCCTTTTTCTTTGTTATTACTTTCAAAATTCAATCCATTTTATTAACTTCGCGAACTTAAAAATATATTGAATAATGGCAATTATTGGAAAAATTAGAGAAAAATCAGGTCTATTAGTTGGAATAATAGGTTTAGCATTGTTAGCTTTCATTCTATCTGACTACAAGAGTATGATGGGTGGTTCGGAAGGCGAATTTGGAATTGGTCTGGTTTATGGAGATAAAGTTGACATCAACAATTACGGAGCATTAAGCAGTCGTGTACAAGACCAAGATAGAGCACAAGCTGAAAAAGAGCAAAAACCATTTGGAGAAACTGAAATGGAAGCCGCTAGTGATAAAGCTTGGAATTTCATGGTGGATTCCATGTTACTTCAAAAAGAATATGATGCCTTAGGGATCAGTGTTTCAGACAAAGAATTTAATTCTTATCTAATGGCTTCTGATGGATTTACTCCTTTACAAGATTTAGCTTCCTTTTTTACAGACTCCGTAACTGGAGCTATTTCAGACCAATCTATTATGTTGGGTCGTCAAAAACTACAACAAACTTTAAATCAATTAAAAACTAGTAAAGAGCCTCAAGCTAAGAGTCAATGGGAAGGAACTAAAAAATACTATACTGACAGAAGAAAGCAAGAAAAATACTTTGCACTTGTTGGACAAGGTGTATATGTAACCAAGTTAGAGGCTGAGGAAGAGTATTTTGCTCAAAAAGAAATTAAAAATATTTCATTTGTTCAGAGAAGATATACTGAAATAAATGATGCTGATATTAAAGTTAAAGAATCTGAAATTCAAGCATTCTATGATGCCCATAAATCAGATAAAAAATATATAAATCGTTCTTCTAACCGTGAAGTGAAGGTTTTTTCAGTAATTATTTCACCCTCTAAAAAAGACACTTTAGCGTTCTCTAAAATTGTAATGAAGTTGAAAGCAGATTTTTCTGCATCTACAAATGATTCCATTTTAGTGATGAAGGAAAGTGATATGAAACAATACTTTGGAGACAAAAGAGGAACTGCTGTACCTGAAGGTCATGAGAAAGCAAATAGATTCTTAACTTACCCAAGAGATTATGACACGATCTTTAAGTTGGCTAAGGTTGGACAAATTGTTGGGCCATATGCTGTAAATGAAAGCATGATGATCTCAAAGGTTATTGGATTTACACCTACTCATTTAAAAGCAAGACACCTTTTAATTTCAACAAATGGTTCTAAGGATGCGAAAGTATTAGCTGCAAAGCAAAGAACTGCAGATAGTCTTGTTAAATTGATGAACAAGGATAATTTTGCTGAATTTGTAACTAAATTTAGTGATGATCCAGGTTCGAAAACTACAGGTGGTGTATACGAGAATTTCTTAGAAGGAGAAATGGTTAAAGAATTCGGTTCTTTCTGTGCTACTAATCCTGTTGGTAAAATTGGAGTTGTAAAAACAGATTTTGGTTTTCATATTATTGAAGTAATGGAGCGTGACGCTAGTGTTTTTCCAGTACTGACTACCATTCAAAAAACATTCAAAGCTTCTGAAGAAACTATTTCAAATAAAGAAAGTGAAGTAAATGACATCTTGTATGAATTAGACAAAAGAATTTCTAAAGTAGAAGATCCTATTAAAAAAATAGATTTGTTCGATACAATTGTTCGTAAAGCTGGTTATTTTGCATCTCCTATGTTAATTGAAGATGATAATGCTAAAGTCTATGGGATGACAACAAGTATGGCGGCTGACAAAATATTAGAATTAGCTTATTCAGAAAGTGTAGCTGTGGGTTCTTTAACTTCTTATCCAATTAAGGATAAAGATAAATATGTTATTGCCATTGTTTCTGCTATTAAAGAAAAAGGCGAGCCTTTATATGAGCATGTTAAAAAGCAAATGGAAAAGGAAATTATTGAAGAAAAGAAAGCGAAACGACTCATGAATCAAATGGCTAAGAAAAGCTTGACAGAATTAGCACGATTAGGCAATACAACCGTTATGGATGCACAAGTAACTTTTGGTAATCCATCTATTGGAAATGCTGGTTACGAACCAGAAATAGTTGGCGCTTTGTTCTCAGTAATTAAGGATGGTAAAACTACCTTACCACTCAAAGGTAAGACTGGTGTTTATGTTATTAAAGTAAAATCAACAACTAAAGCTGCTGCTACCTCAAATTATAATGCCGAAAGAGATCAACTTTTAAATACTTTAAAAGGATCCGTTCAGGGTCAAGTATTAACTGCATTGAAAAAGAGAGCAGAAGTAATTGATAATAGAAAATTATACAACATAAGAGTTCGTTTGTAAATCTTATTGTTCCTAAGAAAATCCTATAGTTCGAAACTATAGGATTTTTTTTTACCCAAACATTTAGTAAGACATTAATTAATATCGAAAAACAAACGACCATTGATCCAAGAAGGGTCAAGGACAGCATTATTTTTCTTGTAGAAGTTAATTGCTGGCGTATTCCAATCCAAAACTTGCCAATCCATCCGAGCTACTTTTTGCTCCTTGGCTACCTCCACAACGGCATCAAATAAAATCTGACCAATTCCTTCGCTTCTATAAGCATCTTTAACATAAAGATCTTCTAGATAGACACATTTACCTTTCCAAGTAGAGTAGGAAAAGAAATATAAAGCAAATGCTATGACTTCACCTAGATTTTTATCCTCTACAATAAAGGCATGACAAACCTTGGTTTGAAATAAATCAATTTTGATTTGCTGTGGTGTGTTTATTACTGCAAGAGGTTCCTTTTCAAATACAGCAAGTTCGCTTATTAAACCATGTATTGCAGTTTCATCCCCCGGAAGAGCAAGGCGTAAATTATATTTATTATTGAACTCCTGCAAGGTTAAATCGAACTTTAATCCCTGTATTTAAATTTCCAGTTGGATAACTTGTTGCTACTTTAGGTTTATTAATATTTTGATCATAGAATAAAGTCACGGTTAAATTTTGTGATAGATTATAATCAATATTAAACTTAAAGGCAATTATTTTAGCTCCAGCTGTAGCTTGATTTGTATTCTCTACTACCTTTCTAATCACAGTTGAATTATCTCTAAAGGAGAAATTAATTCCAGCGTTCATATCACTAGCGGGTACCTTTTTAATCAATTTCAATTTGGTGATTTTAGATTGTAGTCCGACAACAATTTCTTGACCCATTATTTCGGTAACCTGGTTGTTATTCAGCGACAAGGTAGATTGTCTATCCTTTTTGTACTCAAATTTAGTTGTTAAGGATTGACCGAAAAGTAACCAAGTTGCATCTAATCCAATTAATGGAGAGAACTGTTCACTGATAGTGACATTTTGAATTTGCATTCCAGAAATGAAATTATTGTTTAAATCCAAACCATTTGCATTTCCATTATTATCAAAAGTTGCACTTAGGTTAGACTGCATGCCATTTACAGTAACTGTTGAGTTATAGGCATGACGAAGAACAAAAGACTTCACATAATCCTTTGCAAATGGGAATTTAGAAAGACCGTTATAAGTAACACTCCAATTTGGTAAAGGTGAATTTTTTAGTGGGTTTACATGTTGTTCATTTACGCTTGAGTTTCCGTAGGCAGTTAAGAATGCCCCCAAGACAACTTCTTGCTGACTTCCACTGTAACCGCTGTAATAACCTGACGCGGCTATACTTGAATTAGGATTTTGAGCGCCAATAACTTGAGAAACAGCGACCCTATTCGCTAATAAATCAGCGAAAACTTGAGAAGAATTGTCTCTCGCGTTAGCAACAAAAGCAGTTGCCCATGTGATTGTTGAGTAGGTTAAGTTCGCTGTTTCAAACCTACTTTGTCCTTCAAACTGAGAAGTAAGAGAATTCCATCGATAAAATTCACCCGAATTTTTACCATAATTCCTATTCATTTTCAACTCAATATTCAGATCTTTAATCGGTTCCAAACTAGCTCTTAAATTAAATGTCGTAGCATGCGTAGTAGTAAATTGCTTATTTAAATTCTCATTTTGTACCAACCAACCATTTCCAGCTGCAGCATTGGCAACATTATAACCATTCGCTTGACCCCAAACATCGTAGCCTTGACGACCAAAGACAAAACCGCTTAATTGAGTAGTATTTCCGTTCATTCCAAGAATACTAGATTCTTGATTGTAACCTGGCAATAGGGTACCATCATTTACAGTGTAAGTTCCAGATATATTCCTAACGGTCATTACTAGTCTTGCTGCAAAACCACCAATTGGATTTACTTTTTCTTTTTGACGCTTTTCTTTTGCTTTTTTTCGTTCAAACTTCCTGAGTACTTTTTCAAACTTTCTGCGTTCTTTTTTTGTCATTTCATCAAGTGGTTTTGGAGGCTGAGGAGTGGCATCAGCTGCTCCAGGTTTATCACCCGGTTTTGCTCCCGGTTTTGCTCCACCAGGATTGTTGCCTCCACTATCTTTAGAGTTTATCGCCCCTCTTGAATTTCTTCCATCAGAAAGCACGCGTTTGAAATAAGGGATTTTATTGTAAAGGGTTACAAAATTAGCCTGAGAAGTCATATTAATAGACCTGTTATTTTGAATAACATTTCCAAATTCAGCTTGTCCAAGTGGTGCACGCTGCCAATTGTAAGTGCCTGTATATTTTGCATTTGCAGTTAACCAATCCGTAATAGGTAATTTGTCGAAAGGCAAAGAATAACTCAAATTATAATTATGACTGTAGTCCATTGTTTTACCAAAGGTTGACATCTGAGAACGAATTGAATCTTTAAACTCTGAAAAACCATTAGGATCTAATTTACGGTCTACCCTATTATTACCTTCAACAAAAATTGATTTATTGGTCGCTGTGAAACTAGCTTTCAAATTCTTAGTAATATCATAGCCAATATTATAATTCCTTGTCCAATCAAAGCGCTTCAAAAATACGGGTTGAAATTCATAATTAGGAACTAGATTGTTTCTAACTTGTCTTTCATTATAGATTCTAGAATAATCATTCGTAAAGGAAATATTCTTTGGCATTAAGTAGACATTAAAGTCTTTAACGAGTTGCAGCCATTTGGACTTCTGTACAGGCTTCCATTTTTTGAAAGGTTCAATAGCCTTTCCAGTAAATGTATAATTGTAATTTAATGCCCCTGTCCATGTTTTGGTTTTATCATAATTGATATTAAAATCTCGTTTTAAATTCTCAGCATAAGCATAACTGGCAGACCAATTGGAGATTCTATAGAAATGAGCTTTTGCTCCTGCTTTCGCTTCTTTGCGGACATTAGTAAAGTTATACGATCTTCTTTCCGTAAAATCTTGTCCCATTTTTGCGCGTTGCTTTCGCGTAATTGGGTCATAATCCGATAATTTAATGTCAGGATTAAAGGGATCATATTCAGGATTGATAATGCCTAATGAATATCCATAAAAGAAAGGAAGAGACATCCTTGCTTGTTTGCCAAAGAATTGACCCAATTGAACATTTGAATTTAAGTCAACTCCTATTTTTTGATTTCTTTGTCGTTCTTGGACACGACTTTCAACACTTCCCCAATTGATTCCAGAATAATTACCGGATGCAGAAACCGTAGCAAAATCAGCCACCTGAACTTGCATTTGTCCAACGGCAGCTGAACCACCTTCACTAACAAAATCAGTAAGCCTTAATTCATTAACCCAAACAATGGCGCAATCCGCTTGACCATCATCTGGCAAAGTATTGTTTGGATCGTTTTTTAATGGATTTCTAACGCCAACCATAATGGTGCGCATTGCTTGTAAGTTAGGACTACCTTTAATTTTGATTTTTCGATTTGCATTCGCAGGATCTTGTTTGACATATTCTAACAAATATGAAATTCCAGTTGCACCTTGCTCTATTTTATTATTTCTATCTTTTTTTAGATTGAGTAAATCGTCAAAAACAATTTCCATATTATTTCCTTCGGGCCAAATAGACTCTGGGGTTGTTGATCCCCAAGGAGTAACCTCCATTGGTAATTCATATTCATAATAGTTCTCTACAAAATCAGTTCCCAATCGAACGAATAAGGTCAAATCATTTGTATTCAATGGTCTCAAAGGATCCACCTCTTCAGCATGAATAAACATTTTTAATTTCTTGTAAGTTCTTACATCAAATTGGACATTTTTGTATGCTGCTCTTGCATCACCATCTTGTAGATTACATACTTCGAGAACTAAAGATTGTTCATTAAGCTGTCTTTGATAGGTTTGAGATGGATCAATTTCACGCGTTATACCTGGAGGGATTTCATATTTAATTGGTGTTCGCTGATCATTTTCCTCAACATTTACTGCTGCAATATTGAAGGTGGTAAGATTTGGATCTTGTTGTACACTTAGACCAGGATGTGTTAAATCATCATTATACCGTCTCCATTCACCGCGAATCAATTCTAGTTTTGCAAAGCGCAATTGAACCTCTTCATCGAATCCCTTCATGAAAACACGCATGAATCTAATCGAGCGGAAATCTTGAATTCCATTTACTTTTTTCTCAAAATCACGTAATGGGATTTTTACTTGGTACCAATGTTCCGTTTTTGTACCGTTTTGATACAATTGCATATTGGTAATATAATTTTTTCCAACGGCCATATCATTGGGGCGAATACTCATTTTGTATTGGAAGTAGCTCTCCGATTCAGATAAGTTATTGTCTTGATTGATATCCTCTAAATCAGGCATGTTGGTCGCTTGTGTTGGATAAGCAGCAGCATTGGCAGTATCTGACATTTCCGTTGTAGGAGAATTGCCTTGCATTCCATTGTATTTTTTATAGCGCTTCAAGATTGTTGCTTGCTCTGAATCATAATTATCATCTAAGTAATAATTATAATTATCATTTGATGGATCTGAAATCATTCTTGCTTTAACATCTGGCGTAAGATCAGGATGATTTTGAACCCATGTAACATAAGAACTAAAAGAAGCTCTTTCATTGACATCATCCCATCCATCAATACCAACATCCTGATTTAATCGAGAAGCTGGATCCGTATCAAAAGCATTTACAACTACCTGTTGCGTAGAAACTCTTGACCATAAAGTAGTGTCAAGATTATCTACCGCTGATGTCCCTAAAGCTGGAAGACCATTTTCAAAACTTTTTCTAGAATCTGGAAGGATATCTTCGGATACATTTCCGAGATTAAAATAAAGATCACCCCCGTTATGTGTTGCATTGGGATTCACATTTTCGGCATCTTCATTAAATGGATCGAGCACCCAGAATTGAATAAATTCAATATTCGTTTGTTCAAAATCATTGGTTGTTAAGGCGCGCATAATACCACCCCATCTATTTTCTGGATTGGTGAAGGTACCGTCAGGATTTACTGTATTGGTAGTATCATAATTATTCATTCCTCTTTCAGAAGGATAATAATATAAATCTAAAATTGAAATATTAGGAATCGAACCATATTGTTGCTGAAGATTTGGAAAAATATCTATTTGATTTACCAAACGCATTCTACTATCTGCCAACATAGAAGCGTCTTGTTTTATATGATTAGGTGTAAGAGAATTACTTTGATAAAACAAAGGATCAATCATATACCAAGCAATTTTAGATCTTTTATATCCGGCGCTAAGATTTTTTAATGTGGCCTCTGGAAATAAGTCTGGTTGTCCTTGAGGAATTGACGCCAAACGCCAAGCTGTAACCGACTTAAGGTCAATAGCACTTTGACTTGCTTCAAAATCATCAATATATGAAGTTCCCGATTTATTAATTACCCTTGGTTGGCCCGGAATAATGGTGGCTACCTCTCCTGTAAATGAAAATGTAGACATTTGATTGGTTGAGATAACCGGCAACATATCTACCAATTTTGTGAGGAAAGGCACATTCGTTCGAATTGCAAAATCGGCACCTAAAACATTATTCTTAAATGGCTCACTACCGAAATCGACCTTTTGAGTTACAGGTCTTTCCACCATTCGCACCCAAGTAGCACCCACTTTAAATTTATTATTAAATCTGTATTGATAGCGACCTCCGATTAAGGAACGCGCTTGAAAACCAAAAACTGAATTACTTTCAATCGCAATTTTTATTGGCGTATTGGACTCCAAAATTCCTGAATTAAGAATTTTCACTCTTCCAAGATTATAATCCACGGTATAATCGGTTCCTTCTATCAACTTAATTCCACCAGCGGTAACAGAAACTGCGCCTTGAGGGACATTCAATGCATTTAATGGAATGTCAGAACTTACTGAGGACTGATATTCACCTTTAAATAAAAAACGATTTTTACTTGGAATCTGTTGTGCTGCAGTTTTGGTTGAATCGTACAATTCATAGAAAGAAACTTTATCCACCGTCAACTGAGGAATGCCAGCAGCGGTAAGTTTAGCTGCTAAAGTTTTTCCAAAAGGCTCAATGGTAGAGAAAAAGATACGGCCATTTTTACGATTGATCGTCCCACCATTATCAATTTTATTGTTTACCACATTAAAAGGAGCAAAATCAAAAACACCATCAGAAAACGGTTGGTTATTTTGATTGATCTTATCCATATCGAGTAGCGTAACCAACTGCTGATCATCAACACCCGTCAAAGGAAAAATTGGAAGGAGTACAGAAGTTTCGGGATTATTATAAAGAACATCAACTCTGAATCCAAGTTGGTCGACTTGATATGCACCAATAGAATAGACATTCTTCATCATCAAATCCCAAACCTTATTTCTTGGATTTGTAATCGTTGGTTTAAGTAATTTTAAAAATAAAGATTGAGAACCATTAGATCCATCCGTTGAAAATTCTCCAATTTGATAGGTATCACCACGATAGGTATATTCGTAAGCTACACCAAGAACCTCATCATTATTTAATGGATTATTCAAGGATATATATCCTAGAAGAGCATTATAAGTAAATTCTTGTTCTGTTAATTTACGGGCATTTTCTACTTTCTCATAGTGAATCGCTTGCATAAAGGGACCAGGCGCAGTAACCTGTGAACTCAAAACACTTACTGCATTTGAGAAACCTCTTACTAAGGGTTGACTCACTGCCCAATCGTAAAGATTATTGGCTTCATTATCTGGTTCTACAGCTGTTTGATTTCCGCCAGGAGTTCCTTGCCAGTTTTGTTGCTTACCCTCACCTAAGTCAGCAAAGGCTATTATATTTCTGGTATTTTCAGTATTGTTAGTTCTATTGGTAATCCAAACTTCAATTCTTGTAATGTAGCGTGTTGAATTAACAACAGGTAATGTCGACATCGCAGAATCATAATGTTGTTGGTGGTATAAATTAAGGAAGTAATGACGATTTGCTTCATAATTATCAGCACTCAATTCAAATTTCTGCACTTGAGATTTTCCAGTAATATTAATTTCTTGTCTTTTTCCTTTGGATGAGGCTGCAATTAAATCTACAGTAGCGCGTCCAAATTTCAATTGAGTTTTGGCACCAAAAAGCGTCTGTGATCCTTGAATCAAAGAAGTAGGTAAGGTTAAACTTACTTGTCCTAAAGCTACTTTCTGAAGTATTTGATCTTCATTACCCGTATGCTCTAATTTAGATACATTTTCAAAGTCAAAGGAAGCTTGAGTACTATATTTTGCACTGATTTTTAATTTAGTTCCAATTTGACCAACGATATCCATATTGATATTTTGTTGGAAATCAAAGCGTGTAATTTTTCTTTGACGCATAGGCAAAATCGGATTGTCGTAGCGTGATGAGTTTACACCAAATTGCACTTCGACATTTCCTTGAGGACGAATGGTAATTTCATCTGATCCAAAGAAATTCTCAAAAGCTTTACTTCCAATTTTTATTGGTAATTCAAAAGACCGACCAATTACTGATTCTTCTTCAATAATTTCTTGCCAATTCTGAACTGTTGATTTACTGTTTTCATAATTCAGATATTCCTCCAAGGTCATTGCCGAAGGATATCGATAATTCAATCCTTGTCCAAGTGTTTCTCTAAATACATAAGTGCCCGTAATCGGATCATAAACGATTGTTTGATTTAATTTGGTAGGATCTCCTAAATCAAAATTTTGTGTGCTATTTTGATACGGATTAAATGGATTAAAAATTGGGAAAGGAAGTGTTGGGGTATTTTGAGAAAAAGCAAATTCCGAAGTGAAAAGCAGCAGCATTACCAAAAGCACTAGAGGCCTCAGTATAAAAACATGTTTTTTCAAATGAGAATAATTCTTTACCAAATCACAAAACTTTTAACGCTTCTTTTATTAATTTTTCAAGCGGATCAGAACCACTATCCACTCTATCTAAGGCTTTTTCTGCAGCTTTTTTGTCGAAGCCCAATGAAACCAGGGCTGTTAACGCATCAAAACGGTTTGTATTGTTTGCACTGAACATGTTTTCTGATCTTTCTGCGATCTTCATTACTTTTCCTTTCAAATCAATGATTACGCGTTGTGCTGTTTTGGCTCCAATTCCTTTAATACTCTGAATTGTTTGGACATCCTCCGTCTGAATTGCGTGGGCAATTTCTTCTGGAATTAAGGAGGATAACATAATCATTGCAATATTGGGGCCTATCCCCGAAACGCTGATCAAATAAGTAAACATTTCTCTTTCTTCCTTAGTTGCAAAACCATATAAAATATGGGCATCTTCTCTTACTATTAATTTAGTAAATATCTTAACAGCCTCTTCATTGCCAAGAGAGGTAAAGGTTGTGAGAGAAATTTTAACTTCATATCCCACACCATTACAATCTACAACCAATTCTGTAGGATTTTTTTCAACAAGCTTACCGTTCAATTGCGTTATCATACTTATTTGTTTTGGGCGTCAATTACTGCTATTTTAACCATATTCACTATTTCTCTAACGGAGGAACCTAGTTGAACGACATGAATTGCTTTTTTCAAACCAATAAGAATGGGTCCAATCGCATCACCATCCGTCATTTGCTGTAATAATTTATAGGCAATATTTCCAGAGGATAGATTTGGGAATATAAGCGTGTTTACATCCTTATTAGCTAAAGTTGAGAAAGGAAATTTCTCATTCATTAAATCTGAATTTAAGGCAAAATTTGCCTGAACCTCCCCATCTACAATTAAACTCGGATTCGTTTCATGTAAAATAGTAGCTGCTTTACCCATTTTTTCTGCATCATCTCCAGGGGATGAACCAAAGTTAGAATAACTTAATAAAGCAATTCTTGGAGTGATTTTCAACTTACGAATTGTTTTGGCAACATTTTGAGTTATTTCAGCAATTTGAGCTGCATTAGGATTTAGATTTACCGTAGTATCCGCCAAAAACAAAGGACCTCTTTTCGTATTCAAAATATACATTCCAGCCACTAAATTCACATCCTTTTCAACACCAATAATCTGCAATAATGGTTTCAATGCGGAGCGATAACTCCTTGTTAAACCCGTAATCATCGCATCCGCTAGACCTTGATCCACGAGCATAGCACCAAAGTGATTGCGAGCGCGCATTAAGTCAATAGCTTCATATTCAGTAATGCCTTTGCGCTTGCGGCGTTCAAAAAACTCTTTTCCGAATTGTATGCGTCTTTCTTCTTCTGCATCCTCTTTGGGATCGATAATCGTTACTTCAGGTAATTCGATTGCATATTCCTCAATTAGTGAAAGAATAAGAGATCTTTTACCCAATAAAATTGGAAAAGCGACCCCTTCTTCATAAGATATTTGTGCGGCTTTTAACATTTTTACATTATCAGCCTCAGCAAATACAACTGTTTTCGGATTTCCTTGAGCCTTTGTTGTGATATTTCTAACAAGCTTATTGTCTAAACCTAATCTGCTTTTAAGTTCGTCTTCGTATGCTTCCCAATTTAAAATTGGATTTTTTGCCACACCAGAATCCATAGCAGCTTTTGCTACTGCAGGAGCTACATAATATATAAGTCTTGGGTCAAGCGGTTTCGGTATAATCTGTTCGCGACCAAAAGAAATATTTTTTTCGCCATAAGCTTCAATTACCTCTTCTGGAATCGTTTCCTTTGCCAAAGATGCAATTGCTTTTACTGCGGCTAACTTCATTTCCTCATTAATAGTTGTTGCTCTAACATCTAGTGCACCTCTAAAAATGTATGGAAATCCAAGTACATTATTAACTTGATTAGGATGGTCTGAACGACCTGTTGCCATGATGATATCCTTTCTCACAGACATGGCATCCTTATAATTTATTTCTGGTTCAGGATTGGCTAAAGCGAATACAATTGGATCTTTTGCCATGTCCTTAATCATATCTTTTGAGACTAATCCAGCTTTAGATAAACCTAAAAAAACATCCATATTTTTGAATGCTTTATCAAAGGGCACTGATTTCTTGTGTACGGCAAACATTTTCTTTAATTCATCCAAGTCTGTCCTTTCTTGACAAATCAGTCCTTTAGAATCATACATGTAAATATTTTCCAATTGCGCCCCTAAAGAATAATAGAGTTGAGCACAAGACATCGCAGCAGCACCAGCACCTGAAACTAATATTTTTACTTTTTGAATTTTCTTTCCAGCCAATTCAAGCGCATTTAATAAGGCTGCAGATGAAATAATGGCCGTTCCATGCTGATCATCGTGCATTACTGGGATATCCAATTCTGCTTTTAATCTGCGTTCAATTTCAAAAGCTTCGGGAGCCTTAATATCTTCTAAATTTATGCCGCCGAAAGTAGGAGCAATTGCTTTAACGGTTTGAATAAAAAGCTCTGGATCTGAGGCGTCTACTTCAATGTCAAATACATCTATATCAGCAAAGATTTTAAACAGTAGCCCTTTACCTTCCATAACAGGTTTTGACGCTAAAGGACCAATATTTCCTAAACCTAGTACAGCAGTTCCATTACTTATAACAGCAACCAAATTTGATTTGCTGGTATATTTATACACATCATCAGGATTTTCCGCGATTTTCAAACACGGTTCGGCCACTCCAGGAGAATAGGCCAATGACAAATCTCTTTGAGATGCATAGGGTTTAGTTGGGACAACTTCAATCTTACCAGGCCGACCTGAAGAATGATAATCCAAGGCGTCTTGTTTTCTTATTTTTGACATTAAAATATTTCGTTAAGCACTATTAATTTGAATGATTTATATGCTTACAATCCCAAAAGGACTTGATAAGGATCTTTCGATCCAAATAACATTCTTTCTGGATTTTCCAGCATTTCTTTGACTTTCACCAAGAATCCAACAGATTCTTTTCCATCGATAATACGATGATCGTAAGACAAAGCCAAATACATAATTGGTCTTATTTCAACCTTTCCATTTACCGCAACTGGTCTTTCAACCACATTGTGCATTCCTAGAATTGCTGATTGAGGGGGGTTAATGATTGGTGTAGAAAGCATGGATCCAAAAACGCCACCATTAGTGATCGTAAAAGTACCACCTGACATTTCATCTGGAGTCATTTTTCCATCTCTAGCTTTAATTGCGAGTCTCTTGATTTCTTTTTCTATTTCCGCCAAAGACATTTGCTCTGCATTGCGCACTATAGGAACCATCAAGCCTTTAGGGGAAGAAACGGCTATCCCTATATCAGCATAATGATGCATGATCATTTCATTGCCATCTATTTGAGCGTTTACTGCAGGATATAAGTTTAAAGCTTCCGTTACAGCCTTGGTAAAAAAGGACATAAATCCTAAATTAACCTCATGATGTTTTGCGAAAGCCTCTTTATATTTTGCTCTTAAATCCATGATTGGCTTCATATCTACTTCATTAAAAGTAGTAAGCATGGCAGTTTCATTTTTTACATGCACTAAGCGCTCAGCAATTTTTCTGCGGAGCATTGACATTTTCTCTCTCGTTTGAGTTCTTGACCCGCCCCATCCTTGCATCGATTGACTGTCAAATCCAGCAGAAAGCGCCTGATTAACATCGCTTTTTGTGATGCGACCATCTTTTCCTGTCGGAACAACTTGCGCAGATGAAATATTATTTTCACTCATTATTTTTGCCGCTGCGGGAGACGGAGATCCTGCTGCGTAACTTGTTTCTTTTACAATTGGATCTGGATTCGGCGCTTTTTCAACTGCAATTGAAGGTGCTGCTTTGGTCTCTTTTTCAATCGTTTTACTTGGGGCATTTGCAGGCGCAGGTGCAGAAGTGTCGATCAAGCAAACTACTTGTCCCACTTTAACCACTTCTCCTTCTGCAGCCTTCAAGGTAATTACTCCACTCTCTTCAGCAGGTAATTCCAATGTTGCTTTATCTGAATCTACTTCAGCAATTGCTTGGTCTTTGGTAACATAATCACCATCTGCAACAAGCCATGTTGCAATTTCCACTTCTGATATTGATTCACCAGGACTAGGTACTTTCATTTCTAAATTCGCCATAGTTTCTAATTAATATTTTTTGTTTTTGCAAATGCAAATAAATTATCAAATAAATGTTTCAATCGTTTTTCATGTAATTTTTTTGAACCTTCAGCACTGGCTGCACTGGCTGGACGGAAAATTCCTTTCAAATTTACTGACTTCAAGTTTAAGGACATATATGCCCATGCCCCCATGTTTTCAGGTTCTTCTTGAGCCCATAAAACTTGTTTTGCCTTATATTTAGCCAAGATTGAGTCAATTTGTTTTTGAGGCAAAGGATATAATTGTTCAATACGAACAAAAGCATAATTTTCTATGCCCAATTCCTTTGCTTTTATTTTTGCTTCGTAATAGAATTTCCCAGAGCAAAGCACCACAGTATCAACAAGATTTACTTTAGCAGAAGCATCATCGATAACTTCTTGAAAGGATCCCTTTGCCATTTCATCCAAGGAGGAAACCGCATCTGGAAAACGCAATAATAACTTTGGAGAAAATACCACTAAAGGTTTTCTGAATTCTCGTTTCAATTGCCTTCTCAACAAATGAAAGTGATTGGCCGGAGTAGAAGTATTAACAATTTGCATATTTAAATCTGCACATTGTTGAAGAAAACGCTCCATTCTTCCACTCGAATGTTCGGCACCTTGTCCCTCATAACCATGAGGCAATAATAATACCAGTCCACTTTGAGTTGCCCATTTATCTTCACCTGCAGAAATAAACTGATCAATCATTATTTGAGCGCCATTGAAGAAATCACCAAATTGAGCTTCCCAAATAGTCAATCCATTTGGAGTTGCTAATGAGTATCCATATTCAAAACCAAGTACACCATACTCCGAAAGCAGTGAATTATAAATAGAGAAAGGCGCTTGGTCTTTGCCTAATAAATTCAGCGTAATGATTTCCTCTTCAGTGTCTTCTGTAATTACAACGGCATGACGGTGCGAAAAAGTTCCTCTTTCAACATCTTGTCCAGAGATTCTAACAGGATGACCTTCAGCAAGTACTGTAGCATAAGCTAACATTTCTGCAGATCCCCAATCCAGTTTATTTTGAGTAATTGCATTTAATCGGTCTTCAAATATTTTAGCAATTTTTCTAAAGTATTTCTTTCCTTCGGGAAGCGTTCCTAACTTTTTTCCTAAATCCAATAGTGTTTTCATTGCAACACCAGTAGCTGGAGAAGCATCAAAATCTGCTGCATTTCCGTGGCGGTAACCCGACCAAGTTTGACTTAAAAAATCATAGACTAATGCTTTATCATTTTTCTTAGATTCCTCAAATTCTTGCGTTAAGAAATCCATATATTCAGATTCAACAAGCGCAGCATGTTCAGAAGTTATATGCCCTTCTTTTTCAAGTTGGTCAAAATAAATATCTTTAGGATTCGGGTGCTTTGCAATTAAATTGTAAAGAGAAGGTTGCGTGAATTTAGGCTCATCACCTTCATTATGCCCATATTTTCTATAGCACAGTAAATCAATAAAAATATCTCGCTTAAATATTTGTCTGTATTCCACTGCAATCTCAATGGCTTGCACTACAGCTTCCACATCATCTCCATTTACATGAAATACAGGACAGCGCGTTGTTTTCGCGACATCTGTACAATAAGTTGAAGATCTACCATCTAAATAATTTGTGGTAAAACCAACTTGATTGTTCACGACAATATGAATTGTTCCACCAACTTTATATCCATCTAAATGCGCCATTTGAATGGTCTCGTAAACGATTCCTTGACCAGCAACGGCGGCATCACCATGGATTAGCACGGGACAAACTTTTGATTCATCATGAAAAACATGATCAATTTTGGCCCTTGCTATTCCTCCAACAACAGTGCTTACTGCTTCAAGGTGTGATGGATTAGGTGATAAAGTAACTCCGATTTCCTTTCCGTTAGACAAAGTCATGTGAGAAGTGAAACCTTGATGATACTTAACATCACCATCAAATACGGAATCGAAATCAAATTCTTTACCCTCAAATTCTGAAAAAATATCTCGAGGGCGTTTTTGGAAAATATTAGTCAGGGTATTCAATCGACCTCTATGTGCCATTCCCATTACAAAATACGAAATTCCTAAATCAGCCCCTCGATTTACTAGAGCGTGAAGTGCTGGAATAAGGGATTCTCCCCCTTCAATTGAAAATCTTTTTTGACCTACAAATTTCTTTCCAAGAAAAGATTCAAAACCTGTGGCTTGATTTAATTTATGATAAATATCTAATTTTTCAGCTTTTGAAAAAACATGTTTATCAATTGCCTCCATTTTATTTTTGATCCACTCCAGTCTTTTCGGAGTTCGGATGTACATGTATTCAACACCAATAGACTGACAATAACTCAATTTTAAATGATCCACAATCTTTTGCAGTGTTGTTGCGCCAAGACCTAACTCACTACCCGCTTGAAAGGTTAAAGAAAGGTCAGAATCCGCTAAGCCATAATTAACTAAATCTAATGTTGGTGCGTATTTTCTCCTTTCTCTGACCGGATTAGTTTGGGTGAATAAATGTCCTCTTGTACGGTAGGCGTTGATAAGATTTAAGACCTTAAATTCCTTTTGGAAATTCTCAGGGATTACGGAATCCTCATCAAAATTCGACTTTGCAAATTCAAATCCTTCGAAAAACTTCTTCCACCCTTCGTCAACACTTTCAGGATCTTTTCGATACTGATTGTAGAGAAATTCTATTGCATTGATATCGGCATTACCGACGTAAGAAACCTTATCCATCCTGTTTTAATGCTTTGTTTTACCAAACAAAGTTAAGGTTTTTAGGTGGGAAAACCATTAAAAAATTCAATTTTTATACAACTATTTAAGTACTTTAAAATGATTTTAGCTACCGAATAATTTTACATGAGAATATTATAACTCCTCAAAGCATCAACTCTTCTGGTTAATCAGAATTACTTGGGGCTTCGAGCAAGTTTATAAATTAATATTACAAAGCCAATGATCATAATCAATCCTCCTATTGGAGTCACTGGACCCAGGAAACGAATAGAAAACGGGAGTAATTCTTTTATGGCGAGGAGATAAATAGAACCCGAAAATAAAGCCAATCCAAGAGCCATAAGCACACAAATCCTTTGAATCGAAAAAGTAAATTTATCAGCATTCAATCCTATTAATAAAATGGCAATAGAAATGTAAAATTGATATCTAATACCGACCTCGAAGCTCTCAACCGAATTCTTATCCACTAATTGTTTTAATCCATGCGCGCCAAAAGCACCAAGAATAATAGCCAGCGAAAATAGAGTAGCGGCAAAAATGACGATATTTTTTTTCATTTTAATTGATTTTAAAATCAAAATTAAGCATCTTAAATGATTATCTTTGTGTATGATTAGCAGTAAAAAATATTATTTGTTTTTTTGTTCGTTTACCCTGCTTTTATTCTCGTCTTGTGACTTGACTGTTGATAATTTAAAACAAAAAGGTGCATCGATAATTGATCCGGACGAATACTATCAATTCAAAGAAATTGACCTTAGACAGACTGATTTAGAGGCCTCAATTTTCATTCCTGATGAAACTGCAGGAATCGGAGCGTCATTCAAAGCTAATGTTCTGCATACTGAGGATTTCAAATGGATGGTCAGTGCAGGACCTAATTTTGAATTGTTCATTGAGGATTATGGAGACTTTAATTCATTAATGACAGAGTTTAGGGCGAAAATAAAAAGTAAGAACTTATTCAAAATCTCCATAATCAAAGACCAAGACAGTTTGGTTATATTCAAGAGAGAAATTATGAATAATCGGCGAATTCAATCAAGAATTAGACATGAAAGCTATCATATTTATGGGGTTAAGCGCATCAATGGTTACAATTACGAAATAAAAAACCGTGAATCAGGAAATACCTTGAAGGTCGTTAAATTCATGGAAAAGTCAATTAAGTCATTAAAATAATTAAGAATGAAAATTACAAGGGAGGAAGTGTTAGCGGTGTTAGGAAAAATAACAGAACCAGAACTAAAGAAGGATTTATTGAGCGCTAACTTAGTTGAACAACTAGAGATTGAGGATAACAAAGTAGTTTTAACAGTTGCCATTTCTAATCCAGCATTACATGCAAGAAAAAGAATGCAAGAAGCGATTGAATTTAATCTAAAAAGAGAATTTGGTGCTGAACTCCTAATCAATTGCACCATTAATGGAAAAGTCAAAGAATTACGCGCTTCGAATAGATCAATTTTACCCCAAGTAAAGAAAATAATTGCCATTGCTTCAGGAAAAGGCGGCGTTGGGAAGTCAACTATTACGACCAATTTAGCGGGAGGTTTGACCAAAAGAGGATTCAAAGTAGGAATAATAGATGCTGATATTTATGGTCCATCCATTCCCACTATGTTTGATGTTGTTGGTGAAAGACCTGTTATGGTAACTGTTGGTGAGCAACAACTGATGGAGCCAGTACAAAGTCTTGGAGTAAAAATTCTATCCATTGGTTTCTTCACAGATCAGGATAATGCTGTAGTTTGGAGAGGACCGATGGCTGCAAAGGCTTTAACTCAAATGATAACCGATGCTAATTGGGGGGAACTTGATTATTTATTGATTGATTTACCTCCTGGGACAGGAGATATTCATTTATCATTAGTTCAAACGGCTCCTTTAGATGGCGTAGTAATCGTAAGTACACCGCAAGAAGTTGCTTTAGCCGATGCTCGAAGGGGAATTAATATGTTTAAAATGGAAGGTATGAAGGTGCCTATCGTTGGTGTTGTAGAAAACATGGCATGGTTTACTCCTGCAGAATTACCAGACCATCAATACTTTATTTTTGGTAGAGATGGCGCTAAAAATTTAGCGGAAGGAATGAATGTTCCATTCTTAGGCGCCATACCTTTGGTTCAAAGTGTTCGTGAGGCAGGTGATGCGGGCCGTCCGGCAGTATTTCAAACGGGTTCACCTAGCGAAATTGCATTTATGGAATTAGTTGATACCTTTATATCGAAAATAGTTGAAATTGAAGATGCAAAAAGTAATTAAGCAATGGCTAAATTAAATAAAGAATCCATTAAAGAAAAAGTGTTATTTGCGATGGAGCAAATTCGACCATTTCTCAATGCAGATGGAGGAGATGTTGAATTCGTAAATATTACTGATGAAGCTGTTGTTCAGGTTAGATTGACAGGCGCTTGCCAAGATTGTTCTATGAGCAGTATGACTTTAAAAGCAGGAATTGAAGAAGCAGTTATAAAAGTAGCTCCTGAGGTTACGGCCGTTGTTGCGCTTGAATATTAGAATTAATCGACCTTTACAAAAATATTTTTTGCTTCGGTAAAGAACCTTAATGCTTCCCATCCACCTTCTCTTCCAACACCAGATGCTTTTACGCCACCGAATGGCGTTCTAAGATCTCTCACCAACCAGGCATTTATCCAAACAATACCCATATCTAATTGATCTGCAACACGATGAGCTTTTTTCAAATTTGTCGTCCAAACAGAAGATGCTAATCCATATTTAGTCGAATTTGCCGCCGCAAGAACCTCTTCTTCCGTTTCAAAAACTGAGATGGTTACCACAGGACCAAAGATTTCTTCTTGATTCGTACGACAATCATAGGGTAATCCCTCAATGATGGTTGGGGCTAAGTAATATCCTTTATCATGAGGTGCAGGTAAAAATACTCGATTTCCTCCTGTGCGAATCTGCCCTCCCTCCTCTTTTGCAAGTTGGATGTAAGAAAGAACTTTCTCCATGTGTTGCTCAGAAACAATAGCGCCCAAGTGTGCCTTTGGATCTTGGGGATAGGAAACAATTGATTTGTTAATTTTTTCTATAAATGCATTTTTGAATTTCTCATAAATACCTTTTTGAACAAATATTCTAGATCCACACAAGCAAATTTGTCCCTGATTGGCAAAAGAAGAACGAACAGTAGTGGTCAAAGCATCTTCAAAATCACAATCGTCAAAAATAATCGTAGGGTTTTTACCGCCTAATTCCAATGAAAGTTTTTTAAACATAGGCGCTGCTGTTCGAGCAATATGTTCCCCAGTTGCTGTTCCACCAGTAAAAGAAATCGCTTTAACTTTTGGGTGACGCACGATTGCATCTCCGATTTGTGAACCTTTGCCATTTAAAATATTGAGAACTCCAGCGGGCAAACCGGCTTCAGTTGCAATTTCGCCTAAAAGCGTTGCCGTATAAGGGGTAATTTCACTAGGTTTTGCTATTACACAATTCCCCGCGGCCAAAGCAGGAGCAATTTTCCAAGTAAACAAATACAGTGGCAAATTCCATGGTGAAATACATCCTACAATTCCAATGGGTTTTCGTGTGGTATAATTAATTCCAACTCCTTCCATGTAATGAGACTCTGAAGCAAAATGAAGAATCGCAGTTGCAAAAAAATGGAAATTAGAAACAGCGCGAGGAATATCTACATGACGCGCAAGCGTAATTGGCTTACCATTATCCTTTGATTCTGCTGCAACAAACTCCTCCATTCGTTTTTCAATCCCTTCAGAAAAGCGAATCAAAATTTTACTTCTTTCTTCGGCAGACATCGAGGACCAAATAGGAAATGCTGATTCAGCAGCAGTAATTGCAAGGTCTAAATCCTGTTCATCTGAATCTGGTATTAGACAATAGACTTCACCCGTTGAAGGATCAAAATTGTCAAAATATTTTAAATCCACTGGTGCAAGATATGCGCCATTGATATAGTTGCTTAATTTTTCCATTCCTAAATTTATCCTGCAAATTTGAGAAAAAGAAACTACTAATGCACACTTTCAAGTTCAAATGCTACTTCATTTTTCCTGCCAATCAATTGCCAAGGGGGATTGTAGCCAAAATAATATCCTTTGCCTTTAATTTCAAAACCCTCTCTTTTTAGTGCTTTTTTTAATTCATTAAACCGCTCGTTGATCTTTTTGTCGTTTACAAATCCTGAAAAAGTGAGCACTGCTAGTAGTTTTGGCTCTTGTTTCACAAAGGATATATTTTCATCAATAGGCGTCGGCATAGTGCCTTTAGCATTGCTTTGAGGCACAACAAAAGAAAGTGTTGAAGCCGAGTCTGCATGGTAAATAACCGGTGCCGTCATGGCGATTTTTTCATTCGTTTGGTTTTTACCAAAAATGTAAGAGGCAATTGTTCTAAATCCTTCACTCGATTTTTGATCATAACTCGATGGTCCTAAATTGGTAGTTGCAAGAAGCATGGCTTCATATTGCCTCAATTCAAAATCTTTATATGTTTTTACAACTTCATATTTTGGGGTTTCTATATCACTAGTTTTCATGGCACTGATTATTTGAAAAACAAAAAATACAGAAACAACTATAATTAAAGTGAGGAGTACTTTATTCATGGAGAGGAATTTTAGTTTTCTTTTTAAAGGCTTTAATTCTGGGCAGACCAACTGATCTAACATAAGGATTATCAGGATTCAATTTTTCAAAGTCTTGATGATAATATTCGGCAGGATAAAATTTAGAAAAAAGAACTACTTCAGTACTAATATTTGAATAAATTCCTTTTGATTTTAGCTGTTTAATATAAGTCCATGCCGCTTCTTTTTCAGCGTCATTTTGATAAAAAATGGCGGATCGATATTGGGTGCCACGGTCTGGACCTTGTTGATTTTTGGTAGAGGGATCATGTGAATCAAAGAAGGCTCTGATTAATTTTTCATAAGTCACAAGATGGGGATAATACACCACTTTTACTGCTTCAGCATGTCCTGTTTTTCCAGAACACACTTGCTCGTAGGTTGGATTCTTTGTTGTACCCCCCGTATATCCAGATTCAACAGATTTTACACCCACAATTAATTCAAACAGTGCCTCTGTACACCAAAAACACCCACTTGCAAAATAGGCTGTTTTGGTTTCCTTCTTTTGGGAGAACCCATAGGATTGGAAGAAAATAAAAAATACTAAAAATAAGAGTCCTTTGTACATATTAAATTAACCCCTCAAATTACATTTTGTTCATTTACAAGTTGATTAATACCCACTTATCTTTCCCTTACGCTCCGCCGGGATTCCTTCAATCATCCAAATTGGTGCTGCTTGATTCATTAAATAATGATCGAAGAATTGTCTCATTCTTATACTTAGGTCAATTTTATTGGGCAAACGCGTTAGATTGTGGTCATCTTCATTATAATTAAGCAGCCAACAAGGCTTTTCTAAGCGACGCATTCCATTATAAAGTTCAAGTCCTTGGTACCATGGAACGGATCCATCGGAATCATTCGACATGATTAACAGCGGCGTATTTACTTTTGGCAAGTGGAACAAAGGTGAGTTTTCTATGTACAATTCAGGTGCTTCCCAAATTGTTTTTCCAATTCTACTTTGAGAAGATTCATACTGAAATTGACGATTAATTCCTGTGCCCCAGCGGATGCCTCCGTAAGCAGAAAACATGTTCGCTACGGGAGCACCAGCCATTGCTGCAGCATAACGATTTGTCATTGTGATAACTTGTGCCGTTTGATAACCACCCCAACTTTGACCTTGAAGTCCCATTTTTGTAGAATCAATTGGAAAATTCTTCAGTAAATAATCAGTTCCACTCATAATGGCATTATAAGCTGATTTTGCTGGATGTCCTAATTTATAGCGAATGTCGGGTACAAAAACGAGATAACCAGCTGAGGCATATTCTGTGATGTTTATCGTGCTTGCGGAAGGTTTTGGCGTGATGTGATTGTGCAAGGTAGCTGAATTTAATTCATAATAATAAATCAATAAAGGGTATTTTTTATCTGGAGAATAATCTTCAGGTTTATAGAGTAGTCCTTCTAATTGAGTCCCATCATAAGATTGCCACTTCAAAAAAGAAACAGTAGCCCAATTATAGTCTTTTTGCTGAGGATTGGTATGCGTGATTCTTTGCTCCTTGTTGAAATTTGAATCTAATACCATGAGTTCAGGATACTCAAGAAGCGTCATTTTTTTTAATACAATCCGTTCGCTATTTTTAGATCTGGTGCAATAATTTACTATAAATGGGCCTTCATAAACTAACTTGAAATCTCTATGGCCATCATGAGAAAAAAGTTGGTGGATGCTAGAAGTTTTCGTTTTTAAATCAAACCCTTGAATATAGTTGTTCTCCCAATCCAAATACATACTATCGGCCGACCATTTTTTAATTCTAAACTCAATTTGATTCTTCTTGCCTTCAAAATCAGTCAAACAAGTTAAGGTATTTGTTGAAATTACATATTCCCAAATATCATATTCACTGGTCAGTACTAAGGTGTCTTCCCCTTTCATAAATTCAATACCGGAAATTGGTCCGGGACATTGAGCTTGACCATTAACATCTTCTTGCCAAACAACACCTTTTGCTTGACAGCTTATGCATTTAGAAGTATTGAAAGTGCTATCCCATAAATAAAACTGTTGCTGCGTTGGGTTATAAAAACCGAAATATTTACCACTTGGTGATAAATCACCTTGAAATAAGGCCGCTTTTTGTAAAAGAATAGATTTACCCGTTAGTAAATTCACGCTGTAATAATCCGTTAAAGCAGGTATTTTCCATTGAGCCTCTATGGAATAAGGCGCTTGAACTTCACCTAAGACGAAATTTCTATTCCAATTTTTGCTCGGTAAAATAAGCGATAATGTGTCATTACTTATTTGGTGTACCTCAGCACTTCGAATATCTAATGAATATAAATCATTTTTTTTGAGTGTTTCCTTAAGTTCAACCATTTGTTGTGATTGAAGATGTTCATCTCTATAATGCCAAATATCAAGGTTCACTTTTTCACTTGCCAAGAGGGTGTCTTTAATTTCTGCTTTGACTCGATCAGCAACTCCAAAAAAGAGATGTGAACCATCAGAGGAGAATTGCAAGTTTCTAAATTCACTTATTCCTTTTCCGAAGGGCAATTTTGTTGAACTCGTATCACCCAATTGAATGAGTTGCGAGCGATTGGAACTGTTTTCGTAGAGATAAAGATTAAATTGCTTTGTTTTTGAAGTATCTACAGCATTCAAAAATGCTATATGAGATTTATCAAAATTCCAAACGGGCAATTGATACATAGCCCGAGAGGGAAAATCAATTTTATTCTTGGAAGAAAAATTATTAATATGTAATTCGAATGAATCTTTTTTCACTTTTTGATGTGAAATCCATGCCAATTCTTCACCATCATCGGAGAAGTTAAAGTTGGTAGTTTGTTTCGCAGTAAATTCAATTTGAATAGAATTATTCAAGACTTTTAAATCAAAGCCATCAGTTTTAACAGGAGGTTCGGGCTTTTTCCAAAAGAATACTTTGCATTTTTTTGCAGTTGAAGACGCTGCAACTTCTTCCTGAGTAAAGGCAATTCTTCCACCGTGTTCAGCAACTTTATATTGTTTAATTTTTGGAACGGATAACTTTTCCAAGGAAGATAAATCAATAATTAACAAAGAATCTTTAGGCCATTTTTTCTTGTCAATTTTATTTAATTCGCACTTCCTCAAGGTATCAAAACCAGGGGTTATTTTAATTAAAAGTAAGTTGCTTTCTGCGTTAAATTTTGGATCTTTTCCACGAAAAACAGTATCCGATTTTTGGGTATTGATATTGAAATAACAAACAAAACCATCGCCAATTAAAGGGCTAGTTTCATAAGCAATCCAGACCCCATCATTGGAAATTTGTTGTTTTTCAATTTTATTCCATTGGTAATAGGCATTGTGGTCAATGATTTTTTTCTGAGCCAATAGACAAACGGGAAATAATAGCAGAAGTAATAATAATTTTTTCACATCATTTATTTTTAAAATTAGCAAAATACACCCCAATAAAAATAACAAGCATAAGCATAATTTTTATGCCTGTTATCGCCGAAGCATAATTCTCGGACCATCCAATAGAAGCGAACAAAATAGTAAAGAAAATAACCATTACTGGCTGAGCATAAATATAAGTACTTGATGCAGTTGGTGACAAAAAGCGCAGGCCATACATCGTTAATAGATAAGTAAAAAAGGTAACTCCAACAATCACATACACGATCTTCCAAATAAATTCAACTGGGATTTGCATAAAATTGGTAGCCAAAGTTTCCGGAATTGTAGGAGGGAAAATTAGGACAAATCCTAAACCAAAGGTAAATACCCAGGTTATAACGGTCAGGGGTTTATATTTACTCATTAGTGGTTTTGCAATGACTAAATATATGGCATAACTCAAAGAATTTAACACTAAAAATACATCTCCAAAAATAGAGCCACTTGAAGTTCCGGCGCTATTCAAAGTAAGCGCTATTGTTCCTGAAGCACCTAAAAAGATTCCAATTGCTTGAAGCAAAGAGATTTTTTCTTTTCGAAGGAAATAGGATAAAATAACGACCATAATTGGATTAAATGCCATTATGATTCCTGCGTTAAATGCAGAGGAAAGGTGCAGTCCGTGGAAAAAGAACAATTGATTTATAGCTACACCAAATAATCCACAAGCAGCTAATAATCCAATGTCTTTTTTGAGGATCTTTTCAAAATAAAAAAACCGATAGATGACCCAAAAAAGAAGGCAAGCCCCACTTACCCTCAACAATATAAAAACAGTTGGGGTCAAATACAAAGGCATGACGCCTTTTGCGAGAATATGACTTGCTGCATATAAGAGATTGACAATAAATAAGGCCAAATGTGCTTTCCAGACAGACTTCATTTTCCGAAAAATTTCCATTGTCTTTTCAAAACAGAACTTCTAAAATCATCTAGTTTTTCTGACACGCCTTTATGTTTAAATTTATCTAATAATTTAAGCGTGCCTTTTCCTTGTTTATAATCCATTTCATCAGGGAAAATTGGAATAAGTGCCAAAAATCTAATCGTCTTTTCTTCCGAAGTAATCGGCGTTAAAAATTTTGATAATGCTATTGGATTCGAAATAATGAAATGATTTTGAAGCATGGAACTTGAGAGGCTATTCATTTCTTTTCCGCAGGGAAGCGTATGCCCATTTCCCAACCAAGTTTCTTTTTCAATTACATATTTCTTAACTCTTTCCAACCAAATAAAAACCCAATTCATTGCAGGATTATCGAGCTCTGAACTGTCCCAATAACTGGGTAAATAAAAATAAAGTTCATTAAATTCTTCCCCTACATGCTTTTCATGCACCCGCATCTTAAAATCAGAAAGGTTATTGGTGAGTAAGACGCTACCTGAAAATTGATTTGAATCTATCAGAATAAAGTCACCATAATCATTGTGAAGTTCTTTTATCTGCTTAGCATCGAAACGCGTTTCTAATTCTTTTAATAATGTATGCATTTGGTAAAGATAATCTTGCTATTGGAATGGAGGTAAAATAAAATCCTTCTTCTGGTTAAAATTGACCGTATAACTGGTATCCGTCAAGGAACATAAAAAAGAAATAAGGTCTGTTTTGTTTTGAGGCGAAATCCGAAACGGATGTATTTTTTTATCTTGATTTACCCCTTTTTTACCACCTTGGCTGTAATGCAATAAAACTGCCTCAAGGGTCTGAAAAGATCCATCATGCATATAGGGGAAAGTCAATTCAACATTTCTCAAAGAAGGAATTTTAAACTTTCCGATATCTTTTTTATTACTCGTGATTCTATAACGGCCTTTATCCTTGCCATATATTTTATACAAGCCATTATTGGCCGTTTCAAAAGTAGTAAACAAGGGAGGTGGATGACATCCTACACAAGCAAAATCATTACTAAACAGTTTTAATCCTCTTTTAGCTGAAGCTGAAAGAGCTTCTTTGTCTCCTGCCATATAAAGATCGTATTTAGATTTTGTTGAAAATAAGGAGCGTTCAAACGCTGACAAACTTCTTGTCAATACCCATGCATCAAAAGGACGATCATATACTTCCTTTGCGGCATTCGCATAAAAGGGAATTCGAGCTAGTTTTTTAATTAATTTGGGTAAGTCATTGCCCATTTCTCGATGATCTTTTAAAGGAACTAGCGCTTGCATTTCAAGCGTTGGAACCTGTCCGTCATACATTAATGTAGGAGAGAAACTTACATTTAATAAAGAAGAGGCATTGCGAAAAGCGGTGCGCCCGTATACTCCTCGACTTAGCTTTTTGCGATCTGTGAAGGCGAACGCTACTTGGTGACAAGAAGCGCAAGAAATGGAATTGTTGATAGACAAGCGTTTGTCAAAAAATAACTTTTTTCCTAAGGCTATGGCTTCTAATGAAGCATTTGTGCGGGTTGAAATTGTGTATTTATTTCCAGGATGACAAGAGTGAAAGCAAAGGGCGAGACCAATTAAAAAGGCACCTATTGAGTATAAATACTTTAATTTTTTCATCTCCGCTTATACCTTTCTGGCAATGTAGAGCATTTCATCTTGTGAGATACAAAAAGAAGCAATTTGTTCGCTGCTGTAATGCTGTTTAATGTCAAATACATCAACTTGAAATCCTGCCTTCTCTAACCACTGTGGATAATCCCTACCAAACAATCGAACATGATCATATTGCCAGAAATGGATTTCTCTTTGTTCGGGAGAAGTAATACTAGAGTCCTCATAAGTTAACTCACGACTCATGTCTTGAGGAACTTGCATAATTGCCCAAGCTCCTGGCTTCATTACTCTATAGAATTCTTTCATGCATTTTATCGGATCATCAACATGCTCCATCACATGATTGCAAAATAAAACATCAAAACGATTGGATTCTAATGGAATATCATGAACATCAAAATGCATGTCTGCAATCGGAGACATTAAATCTGCCGTGAGATACTCTAAGTTTTTTTGCTTTTTGAATTTATGAAGAAAACATTGTTCCGGAGCAATATGAAGTACTGATAATTTTTCGGCAGTGAAAAAATTAGATTCTTTGGTTAGATAAAGCCACATCAATCGGTGTCTTTCAAGGGTTAAATCATAAGGACAAAGAACATTTTCTCTATGTGCTACATTAGAACCGTAGGACAAAAATTTAGAAAATGATTTTTCACAAACTGGACATTTTACTTGATCGCCTTTATACAATAAGGGTGCAAATACTTTAAAGATATAACTCAAACGAATGAGCATAGGTCTTGGAAGCTTATTGATTAAAAACTTGTATAATTTTTTCACAGCGTAAATTTAACGAAAAAGAGCGGAGATTGTTTAAATTGATTTGATTCGACTTGAACAAATTCGCCAATCACGATTTACTAGTATCTTTATCAAAAAAATAAAATGAAAAAAAGAAATACACTAAGGTTTGACCTATTAATGTGTTTACTAATAATTTCAAATTTCATAAGCGCACAAATGAATCCAAAACCAAAAGCTACCAAAATACCACATACATTAACCACGCACAATCATCAAAGAGTAGATAACTATTTTTGGATGAGAGATCGTGATAGCAAGGAAGTTTTAGACTATTTGGCTGCTGAAAATAATTTTTCGAAAGACTATTTCGCACCCCTATCACCCTTAGTTGATTCTTTAATGCTTGAATTTGATCATCGAATCAATCCTAATGAAATAAGTGCCCCATTTATTTTAAATAAAAAAACCTATCAAGTGAAAAATAAAGCTGGACTAGATTACCAGCAAATATTTGAAGTTAAAGGCGTTTTTTCACACCTATTTTTTGATGAAAATCAAAGAGCGCAAGGACATTCCTTCTATGAATTATCTGATTGGGCCCCATCTCCTGACAATTCCATCCTAGCAGTTTGTGAGGACTTTGTTGGGCGCAGGAAATACGATGTTCATTTTCGAGAAGAGAAAAATGGAAATTATTTAAAGGATGTCATCAAAGGGACTAGTGGACATATAGTTTGGGGGAATGACAACAAAACCATTTTTTATATCAAAAAGGACCCGACTACGCTTCGCGAGTATCAAGTATATCGACATGTACTAGGAACAGACAGTAAAAAAGATGTGCTGATTTATGAAGAATTAGACGATAAGTTTAGTGTTGATATAGAAAAATCACTTACTCAAAAATTCATCTTCATCAATACCTATAGTTCAACATGCAATGAGGTATTATACATAGACGCATCTGCACCTGAAACAAAACCAACAGTATTTATAAATCGTAGTGAGGGACATTTGTATGAAATAGGAGATCATTTAGAAGGATTTTATATTCTAAGCAATTCCAATGCACCGAATAAAAGAGTATTGTTCGCCAGTCAAATACCCCATCATATCTCAGATTGTAAAGAATATATTCCAAACCATTCAGAAGTAATGATTGAAAGTATTACCGTTTTTAATAATCAAATAGTGTTGGAACAAAGAGAGAATGGTTTACTAAAACTGAAGATCAAAACAATTTCAACAGGGGCAGAATCCTACATTGATTTCAAAGAGGAAACTTACTATGTTGGATTAGGTTTAAATGATGATTACAACGCTGATTTTCTTTTTTACAGTTATAATTCCTTAACTACACCTTCAAGTATTTTTCAATATAATTTTAATGCTGGCAACTCCAAAATTTGGTATCAGAAACAGCTGTTAGACCCCTTATTTAGTTCAGATCATTATGAATCAAAAAGAATCTGGGCACAAGCCAATGACGGTACTAAAATTCCGATAAGTATTGTCTTCAAAAAGGGAACGGATTTAAGTACTGCTCCGTGTTTATTATACGGATATGGTTCCTATGGATATACCTACCCTGATGTTTTTAGTGCAACGCGACTGAGTTTGTTAGATCGTGGATTCGTATATGCCATTGCGCACATAAGAGGCAGTAAATACATGGGTGAAGCATGGTATGAAAACGGTAAATTTTTAAAGAAAATAAATACCTTCACTGACTTCATCAATGCAGCAGAATATATGGGTCAAATGGGGTATTGTGATCAGGATAAAATATTTGCACAAGGAGGAAGTGCGGGGGGATTACTTATGGGAGCAATCAGTAATATGGCTCCATATTTATGGAAAGGAATTGTGAGTCAAGTTCCTTTTGTCGATGTCCTCACTACCATGTTAGATGAATCGATTCCATTGACAAGTGTTGAATGGGAAGAATGGGGAAATCCAAATAATCCAGATTTCTATACCTATTTACTCCATTATTCGCCTTACGACAATATCAAAAAGATGCCATATCCAGCAATGTATATTACGACAGGGTATCATGATTCTCAAGTACAATATTGGGAGCCAATGAAATATGTAGCAAAATTAAGGGAACTTAAAACAGACGATCAACCATTAATTTTTGAATGTAATATGGAAGCAGGACATGGTGGAGGATCCGGTAGAACGAGTGAAAGATTAGAAATAGCAAAAGTTTATGCGTTTATTTTGGATTTGGAGGGGATTACTCAGTAGCCTCTTTCTTCTTATTGGTTCAACTTTTATTTTTGCACAAGACAATGAAGGGTATATAGAAGAATTTCGTGACTCCAAGGTCGCCTATTCAGATATTGGATTTAGTTCAGCTCCTTTTAATTTGTCCTATCCTTATAGCATTGGAATCAATAAAGTAAAATTCAAAAACAATTACCAGCCTTTTCTTGGATTGGCTTTTGCATATAAGTGGTTTTCATTCCGTTTTGCTTTTCCTGTGCTATCAAATGCACGACCTACTATTGATTTTGGGACTACAAGACAATACAATTTAGGATTTGATTATACCCACAAAAAACTATATTTCGATTTAGAATTTAAATATCTTTTGGGTTATTCCATTCAAGATACCTACGATTGGGATTCTACCACAAGTGTAGTACACCCCAATACCATTAGACCCAATAATGAATCTTCCAACTTATCTATAAATAGTTGGTATTTTCACAATAAACACTTTAAAATGAATGCTTTACAAGGAAAAAGGGCGCATTTTAAGAAAGAGGTGCAGACTTGGTATATTAAAGGAACCTTTAATATATTTGGGATTAACAATAATGGACAAAGCATCTTGCCTGAGACAATTCAAGATCCAAATAATTCCAAGACAAGTGCTAGTTCGTTTTCTTCATTAGATATTGGAGCGGTGCCCGGATATGCATATGCCAACAGGATAAAAAATTGGCAATTTTCAGGTTGGATTGGTGTTGGAGCGGTAGTACAAGCAAAAGTGTACACTTTTCAAAATAATACCAATGGCTATTTAGGATTAGCTCCGCGCTACGATATCAAATTTATAACAGGTTACTCCAATGCAGACTATTTTATTTACTTCGTAACTGATTTTGATAATAAATCAATCCGGTTTAACGACTTAGTTTATAGGCAATACTATTACAGCTTAAAACTTGTTGGAGGAATTCGATTTGATCATCCAAAAGTTAAACTATCAAAAGATAAAAAACAACTTTAAGAAAGTTATTCGATGTTCAAATTATCGAGAATGGAGTCTTCAACAATATTGGGAAGGGTAACTTGAAGTAAAGGCTCAGCCTCCATGGCGCGTTTAATAGCAAAAGTTGCATTTTCATTTCTTGCCCAATTGCGTCTAGCGACACCATTGTTAACATCCCAATGCAACATCATGTTTAGATTTCTATCAGCAGAAAGAGAACCATCCAAGAGCATTCCGAAACCACCATTGATGACTTCACCCCAACCTACTCCACCACCATTGTGAATGGAAACCCAAGTTGCGCCCCTAAAACTGTCGCCTATCACATTCTGAATGGCCATATCTGCGGTAAATCTTGATCCGTCATAAATATTAGAGGTTTCTCTATATGGAGAATCTGTCCCAGATACATCGTGATGATCTCTCCCCAGAACCACTGGACCAATAAGTCCTTGTTTGATTGCTAGATTAAAAGCTGCAGCAATTTTCATTCTACCTTCAGCATCTGCGTAAAGAATTCTTGCTTGAGAACCTACAACCAATTTATTGGCTTGAGCACCTTTAATCCATTGAATGTTATCTGCCATTTGCTGTTGAATTTCAGCTGGACTTTCCTGCATCATTTCTTCCAAAACTTGGCAAGCAATTGCATCTGTTTTTTCCAAATCCTTTGGATCGCCAGAAGCACAAACCCATCTAAAAGGTCCAAATCCATAATCAAAACAAAGAGGACCTAAAATATCTTGAACATAAGAAGGGTATTTAAAGTCTATCCCATTGATCGCCATTACATCTGCACCAGCTCGAGATGATTCTAATAAGAACGCATTTCCATAGTCAAAGAAGTAGGTGCCTTTTTTAGCATTTTTATTCACTGCATCAGCGTGTCTTCTTAAACTTGTATAAACCGCAGCTTTAAATTCAACCGGTGATTCGGCCATCATGATATTGGCCTCTTCAAAACTCATTCCCACTGGATAGTAACCACCTGCAAATGGATTGTGCAAAGAGGTTTGATCTGACCCTAAATCAATTTTAATTCCCTCTTGATCAAAAGCTTCCCAAACATCTATTATATTTCCTAAATAGGCAATGGAAACAACTTCTTCAGTTTTCTTTGCAAGTTTAACCCTTTCACATAAAATATAAATGTCAGAAATCACTTCATCCACCCATCCTTGTGAGTGACGCGTATGCACTGCTTTCGGATTAACCTCAGCGGTTACACTAATGACACCTGCAATATTTCCTGCCTTGGGTTGAGCTCCTGACATGCCGCCTAATCCGGAGGTAACGAATAACTTTCCTTTAATATCTTCTTGATTTTTCGAAATTCTTCGAAGCGCATTCAAAACAGTAATGGTGGTTCCATGAACTATTCCTTGCGGACCAATATACATGAAAGAACCAGCGGTCATTTGACCATATTGAGTAACTCCTAGGGCATTAAATTTTTCCCAATCATCTGGTTGACTATAATTCGGAATCATCATTCCATTGGTAACTACTACACGAGGGGCATTGATGTGAGATGGAAATAAACCCATTGGATGCCCGGAATACATTACTAATGTTTGTTCTTCCGTCATCTCTGCAAGGTATTTCATTGTCAAAAGATATTGAATCCAATTTTGAAATACAGCGCCATTCCCACCATAAGTAATGAGTTCATGAGGATGTTGCGCTACAGCTGGATTTAGATTATTCTGAATCATAAGCATAATCGCTTTTGCTTGCGCACATTCGCCTGGATATTCATCTATCGGCCGCGCAAACATTTCATAATCTGGACGAAAACGATGCATATAAATTCTACCAAAAGTCTTCAATTCAGATAAAAATTCAGGTGCTAAAACTGCATGATGTTCCTTTGGGAAATATCTTAAAGCATTTTGAACAGCCAGTCTTTTTTCAATAAGAGAAAGTACATCCTTCCGTTTTGGCGCATGATTTACTTCTGGATCATAAGGTTTAGGAGCAGGGAGTTGCGCTGGAATCCCCTCTAATATTGCAGCTTGAAATGAGGTCATTTTACTAAAAATAAAGTGCAAATTTAACGAATCAATTTTATCAATAAGTAATTATAAAGAGGCTTATTGAGCAGTGCCAATTAAAAACAAAACAGGGATTTTAGTTAAATCAAAAGTTTTTTCTTTCCAATCGGCTACAGACATTGTTTGAATTCTCTGCCCAGAGGTGGTCAAATTGGATGCAATACACAATTGCGTGATATCAGCACATCCACTAAGTATATCCTCTAAAACATGCATGTTTCGGTAAGGAGTATCCATGAAAATATGCGTAACACCAGTTCTCCGTGTATCCATTTCCATATCCTTCAACTTCTTCATTCTATCTTTTCGTTCTTTGGGTAGGTAGCCATGAAAAGTGAAATTTTGACCTGAAAAACCACTTCCAATCAATCCTAATAGAATAGAAGAAGGACCGACTAATGGAACCACTTCAATATTTTGACTGTGTGCTAAATACACGAGATCTGCCCCTGGATCAGCAATGCCAGCGCAGCCTGCTTCAGAAATAATACCGACATGCTCACCATTCGTAAGTAGTAGTAATATATTCATCAACTCACTTTCTTTTGTTTTACGCGTAATTATGGTGAATTGACTGTCATCAATTGGGAATTCTCTATCCATTTTCCTAAGTAAACGACGCGCTGATTTTATTTCTTCTACAGCAAAAAAGCGCAATGAAGTCGCAATTTTAATTACCTCTGCAGGGATAATATCGAGCACTGATTCCCCACCTAGAGTATTAGGAATTAAATATAATTTACCTGTTTTTATCATCTAATATTTTGTTTTTTATGGCTTCAGTTGCCTGGTCAAGAAGTTCGTATACTTCTTTAAATGCATCCATTCCATCAAAATAAGGATCCGGTACATCAAGATCTTCCTTTGGAGAAATTTCATTCAGGATCAAAAGTACTTTTTGTTTGTCTCTTTCGTGTCTTGCTTTGGAAATAATTTCTGTATAATTTGCTTTATCCATCGCATAAATTAAATCAAAATCTTCAAAATCCTGAGTCGAAAATTGACGGGCTTTTAAATCATTTATGGGAGTTCCTTGCATCTTTCCAGTTTGAACCATGCGATAATCAGGTGATTTCCCGATATGGAAATTTGCAGTTCCAGCTGAATCAACTTTACCGGTCAAATTTGCTTCTAAAAGTTTTCTACGCATCAATCCCTCAGCCATTGGTGAGCGACAAATATTACCTAAACAAACCATTAGAATTCGCATAAGGCGAAGTTACGACAATCTAGCAAATTAAAATCGCCCAAAGCACAATTACTGCAAAGGCCTTCCTTTCCATTCGGTTTTAAAAAACGGAATGAGCAACAAAATAAATAAGGAATAGAAGGGAAATAAGAAGGAATAAAGAGGAAATAACAACCAGGTTTTTAGGCGTTTGAACTTGGCAAAATAAGGTAAAAATATAAGGCTGTCTATTACATTTTTTAAGCAAAAGATGAATATTGCTAAGGTCCAATTGTGCTGTATTAAAGCAATTAAAAGGACTGCAATAAATAACAATAGAAAACCCAATTGAATAAAGCTGAAAAGATTACTTAAAGAATCCTTTACTCTAGGAGTTTTAGACAGCCAACGCAAGCGTTGATTCACATACTCGATAGCACTCATAGGACTTGGAGAATACACCCTCAAATTTAAAGCATTAAGAATTTTGATTTCTTTCTTCGCGTCAACAAAATCCTTTAATAAAAAGATATCATCACCACTGGCTACATCTTTATGTAATTCAAATTGATCAACACGATCAAACACCTCCTTATTAAAAAGTAAATTAGCACCACTGGCCACTATTGGTCTATGAAAAATAGCTAATCCAACATTGAAAGCGTTCAATATGAGGGTGTCAAACTCAAGAATCCTAGAAATGAAATTTGGAGCGGTGATTAAAAGGGGTAATATATACAAATCGCTTTTTGGAATTTGTCGAAAAGAATCAAAATAATTTTGCTCAAAATAAACATCGGCATCCATTGTCAGAATATAGGCGGTTTTTACATCCGAGAAAGCTTTCCTTAGTGCATATTTTTTTCCGCCATTCTCCTCCATTCGGATAATTCTGAAATTAATGTCTTGAAGTTCCTTCTCAATAATATTGGCTCCATGGTCAGTTGAATGATCATCGACAAAAATGATTTCAAAGGGAAGTGACTTGCTGTTTTTAATGCTGCTCAGAAGCGCTTGTATTCTTAGAGATTCATTTCTGAAAGGTATGACCAGCGTAATTTGATCTAATAAATCAACTGCAGAAGCGTATGATTCTCGTTCCTGCTTCCCCTGTAAATAGTTGCCAATTATCACATAAACAAACAATAAGATTGCATAGAGTAGGAAACCGATAAACAAATAAAAAATCATTTAGATTTCATTTTAAGTTGAAATGCCGCCCACAGGTTAGGTAAAATAAGATTGATTACCCAAGTACTCAAAGATGCAAATAATACCGGAGTTGCTTCAAAACCTACTAAAGTTAATACGGCAACGGCAATAGATTCTCTAATAATAATTTTACCTAGGAAAAGTGATGGCGCTAAGGTAACTAATAGAAAAACCACAGAAATCCAAACAAAAATAATTAAAGAGAATTGATTGGAAAAAGCATATAGAGACAAAGCAAATTGGAGTAAAAAAACGAGATAACGCAAGACTGAAAATCCAAAAATGGAATTCATAGACGGACCATTTTTCAAGGCTAAGGCTGCTGTTTGGGCTCTTTGCAACGGTAATAATTGAAGGATTGGTCTACAAAAAATAAAAAGTGCAAGAGGGATAATGATTAGGATTATGGTGAGTGTCAATTGCCAAGTAGACAAATAGTGCTGATGATGATAAAGATGTAGATATAATAATCCTAATCCACCAATGGTGATGCTTATAACGAACTGAGCATAATTTCCCATCATCGTATAAACAGTCAATTTCCAACGATCAGATTTAGGGTAATACATATTGCGGCCTATAAAATTTCCTACCATTGCAGGAGTAAGAAATCCTGTGAGCATTCCTGCATAAAAAGCTGATTTATTATTGGAGCTGTTTTCATCTTTCATGTAAGAAACCATAATCTTGAATTTTTTCCATTCCAACCACCAATTAAGTGGCATTAACAACACAAGGAAGACCAGAGGAATATAATTAATTGAGGGGATCTCATTCAAAGAGAATTTTTTATTTTGCATTTGGAAATAAAAAACAAGAAGGACAGCAACGAAAGCTAGAATTCGCAGTAAAGGACCTAAAATTGACTTAATTTGCTTAGTTTTATACACAGTAATCCAAAAAATGGTTGAAGATAAAATAATTTTAGGAATTGACCCTGGAACTACTGTAATGGGGTATGGAATTATCCATATACAAAAAAACAAAATGTCCATGCTGAATTTTGGAATTATCCAACTCAGCAAACTCGAAAATCATCCCGAAAAACTAAAGCGAATTTTAGACCGTTTAAATGGTTTAATTATGGAATATAAACCGGATGAAATGGCCATTGAAGCACCTTTTTTCGGAAAGAATGTACAATCAATGTTAAAACTGGGAAGGGCACAAGGAGTGGCAATTGCAGCATGTCTCAATCACAATGTACCGTTTGAAGAATATGCACCGAGAAGGGTGAAACAAGCTATTACAGGAAGTGGAAGTGCTTCAAAAGAACAAGTAGCCGCTATGTTACAAACCTTGTTGAATTTTGATGAAATGCCTAAATATTTAGATGCCACAGACGGTTTGGCTGTTGCTGTATGTCACCATTTCTCTAAAGGAGTTGGAGAACATAATAAAGCAAAAGGTGGCGGTTGGAAAGCTTTTATAAATGCTGATCCAAAAAGAGTGAAAAAATGAGAAAGAATATTACGCTAAAAAAACTAATTTCTCTGAGACCGTTAAATGTGGTGATATTTGCGATTTTTATTTCACCTGTTGACAAATAAGATAATGAAGAAAATTAGCATTTTTACTGATGGTTCCTCACGCGGAAATCCAGGTCCGGGTGGATATGGAATTGTGCTGAAATACAAAGATCTTGAAAAGGAAATCTCTGGCGGATATAGAAGAACCACAAATAATAGAATGGAACTCATGGCATTAATCGTTGCACTTGAAAGCCTGCAAACAGATCAATACCCGATAGAAGTTTATTCAGATTCGAAATATGTTATAGATGCCATTACCAAAGGTTGGGTATTTACTTGGCGCACTAAAAATTTCAAAGGGAAAAAAAATAAAGATTTATGGCTCCGATATCTAGACTTGCACCCCAAGTTTAAGTTATCTTTTAATTGGGTCAAAGGACATGCTGGTCATCCAGAAAATGAAAGATGTGATGTACTTGCTGTTGAAGCTGCATTAACAAATAACAAGGCAATTGATACGGCTTACGAACAAAGCGAAGCGGAAGAAGAAAGATTACTCTGATCTGATTAAAGTAATAAATCCATGTTTGTCAATCATGGTTCCTCCTAACATTTCTCCTGTAATGTGATAAAAATATACGCCATCGGTATAAGGTGTGTTTCCTTGATCAGTACCATCCCATAAAGCTAGTCCGGTCTGATCTTTTTGATCTACCACAACATTACCCCAACGATTTAAAATCACAATATTATACGATTTAAAGGCGGGGAATGGCAAGCAAACCACATCATTAATTCCATCACCATTGGGAGTAAATACATTCGGTACCCAAATATCTGGATCATTAACATTAACGGTGACACTATAAGTATCCGTACATCCTAAAGCATCAGTAACTAAAAGCGTGAAAACATAGGGTCCGCCAATACTAAATGAAGCCGATTGGGGATTGTTATTGTTGTAAATAAGGGTTGAATCTGTCCCTAAGTTCCAGGCCCAACTCACAATGTTAGAGCCAGTAAAAGTAGATGCATCCACCACATTAATTACTTCATTAATGTCTGCAGGATTGGGCAGCGCTGTAAACAAGGCATTTAATCCATCATCTTGAACGGTTATTGGATCTAGTAAAAAAAGAATTTCACAGCCATCAGAATTCAAGATGGTCACACTTGGAGTATAAGTACCTAAAGTCTCATAGTTATATTGAAAATTCAAATCATTGTAAATAAAATTACCGTCACCCATGTCCCAAATTAAGGAATCAATATTGAGTGGATTAGACATTAAGAAATTAGCGCCTTGAGCACAAATGCTCGCATTTTGGAACCAATCAGGAAGTCCTTGTGGACCTCCAATCGTTACATAATTAAGAATGGTAGTATCGTCTGTACATCCGTATTGATCAGTGATTGACAAATTCAAATCAAAAGATCCATTGGTCACTAAAGTATTAGAAGGATTTTCCAGAATAGAATTATTTCCATTTCCGAAGGACCAATTCCAAGCTGAAATACTTCCATAGGATTCTGAAGAATCTTGAAATAAACAAAATAAAGGCGGACAATCATATTCACCTGTTGTATTTAACACAGCGCCAGAGAAGGTATAAGTCGGAATTGCATGAGGCGTAGAAATAATCACCGGCTGGGTTAGGGTATCTAAACATCCATTTCCATCTGTAACGATTAAGCTTAAATTAAAACTTGTGCTTAATGAGCCATTATTAATTGGAGGAAGTGAAACAGAAACTAAAGCATTGGTATCTGTTGAAAAAGAATTACCCTCTAAAAGCCATTCATAACTTATCGGCCCTACTCCACTGGAAGAATTATTGGTTAGAACTGAGTCTTGATTACAAATCACATTAGAAATGTTATAGAAAGCAGAAGGTTGTGTGATGGTAATAGGAATATTAGCCGCTGATGATTGGCAACCAAAAGCATCCGTTGCTATCATTGATGCATAAAAAATACCCGTACCAACAAAAGTATGCGTAATTGGAGTTCCTACCGTATTGGTAACTAAAGTGGTAGAATCATCCGAAAATGTAGTAGTAAAATAAGACAATGGGGCACCATTTCCTATCGCCAAAGATCCATTATTAAAAACGACGGGGAAAGGGGAACATCCATGGTCATCAAGCGCAGACATTATTCCAAAAGGAAGCGCCAAAACTTTAACTGGTTTCGAAATAGTAGCAACACAGCCAACACTATTACTTACGCTTAAGGTAATGTTATAATTACCAGAAGTTGGATAAGTATAGGTTGGATTAGGACCATTATGAATTACATTTCCATTACCAGTATTATAAAACCAATCTACTAATGGATGCGTTGAAAAAGTGGTGCTGGCATCAAATATAGAAAGAGAACTATTTTTACAAACAGAGTCATTGGATAAATTAAAGGCCGGAATTAATTGAGAAATATTTATCGTTTGGGTAATACTATCACTACAACCTGTTGTATAATTGTGAATGACTTGTTCAACCGTATAGGAACCATAGCTTGGAAAAGAATGGGACGCATTTCCATTATTTGGGCCATCTAATGTTGCATTGTTAATATTGGTATTAGGCCCACCTGTATTCCATTCCCAAGTCATGGCGACATTATCGCTTAATTCTCCATGAATTGATGTGTCAGTGAATGGCAATACTACCGGAAACGAAGAAGGATTACAGACTAGATTATTTACTGTAAATTTTGCAATAGGCGCTAAGATATACACTGCCGAATCAATGGTTAAGGAATCAATACATCCCCGAAAATTGACAATTAGCGTAACATCAAAGTATCCAGTATCAGAAGAAAATTGATAGGATGGATTTTCAATGGTCGAATTTCCTTCCTGAAAATCCCATAAATAAGTAACCTCATTAGTCAAATGGGGTGTGGAAATGACAGAAGTATTGTTAAATTGAATATCAGTTTTTGCGCAAGAAACAAGCGGGCTATAATTAAAATTGACCAAGTCAATATGCCCTACTGTTATATAATCATTCATCAGAACGGTATCAACACATCCACTTTGAGTGCTTACGACTAAACTAACATCAAAAAGACCAATTGGATATGTTTGTGGAGGAGGAATTTGACCATTATAAGTTTGACCATTACCAAAATTCCATTGCCATGATACAATTGGATTCGAAGGACTCGGTGTAACTGATGTATCAATAAACTGAACCACTAAGGGATCACAACCACCTGTATCAAGTGCGTAAAACCCCGATTGAACATTTATAATATGAATCACATCATTTAAAGTAGTGGTTCCAGAACATCCTGATGGAGTTGAGACAGAAAGGGTAACATCAAAAAATCCATTTTGAGCATAAACTTGCGCTGGAGGAGTTTGTCCTGTGAAAGTTTGACCATTTCCAAAAGTCCAATTATAGGTACCTGCGACTCCAGTGGTATTGGTAAAATTAATACTTGCTGGGGCACAATTTGTTGTTGGATTGGCCGTGAAACTTGGTGTAACAGCACCTTGAATAGTTATTTGTTGGCTGGCACTGCCCGCACAACCTGATGCCGTATTCTGTGAGGACAGTTGGACGGTATAAGTTCCAGGTGCCGTAAAAGTAAAAGATGGGTTCTGAAGTGAACTAGTCCCTAATCCAACAATATTCCAATTCCAAGAATTGGCGCCAGCAGTAGAGTTGTCATTAAATGAAATAGGATTTCCAACACAACCCACCAACGGCGCATTTATAGCCGTTTGAAAGTTAGAGATGTTAATTGGATTGGATTGAACAGAGGAGCATCCATTTGTTGTATTGGTAACGGTTAAACTGATAGTATAAAGTCCTGCAGTATTATAGATAACGGGAGCTGGGTTGTTTTGAGTTGAATTTTGAGAGTTTCCGAAATTCCAACTATAGGTATAATTAGCCCCTTGTGA
>CANLAQ010000017.1 GCA_947488235.1 Flavobacteriales bacterium
CCGGTAATATCAGAAAGTACACTTTATAGAATATTTTTAGCAAATAATCATAAAAGCACCCCTTATTTACATACCTTAAATATTTTAGCTCAATTCATCAACTATTCAGATTGGGAGAGTTTATCTAAATCCTTAAACAATCGGAGTCATTTTCAGATTAAATATGGGCGATTTAATCAGGATGATAAATCAATTAAAAGCTTAATCACCTGTTGCATTGAAAGTAATAATTTGACCCCCTTCCTTAAATTCTGTAAGCAATTACCATCTTATTTATCAGATGAAGAAGTTCATTTAATTGGAGAAGAAATTTATTTTGCTTTGTTAAACAATCCTCATCCTGATCAAAATATTTATTTTTTCAAATCAGCGAGTCATATACCAATCATTAGAAAAGCTTTTTTTGAATTTATGGCTGATCCTACATTCAAAATCCCTCATTATTCTTATGGCCTTGAATGTTACATTGATAATATTCAAGGCAAGAAAAACATCCAAGATTTTATTTTCGCAAAGGCTTTACTTCTTATAAATTATGTATATAAAGACGATAATGAAAGTGCTTTAATGACTGCTGAGGAGCTCTATGTTAAAAACACTTACTCAGAAGACGAGCTCAATTCATTATACATATACCCTTGCATTCGTTTCTTGGCCTATCGTGTTTTTTATTTAGAAATGATTGGAAAGTCAATCGTAAGTCATCTTGAATACCTCTTCAAATATATCCAAGATAGATATGAAGCATGGAATCATTTAGAAAAACGAATTGTTTTCCATACCCTATGTGAAACATTTTTTTTATGTCGAACAAATACTGAAATTCAAGAGAAAGAACTTCAAGAACTATTTAAAGATTTGTATCTTTATTATCCAGACTATTTTAATGAAGCATCATTGCAAGAACTTCTTTTATATTTCAATACAAATTCATCCGCTACCTATATTTAGCAAAACAATCCATTGAATTGTATTATATTATCTTTTATTTTTTATTGCTTCTTTTTTTAATACTCATTCAAAAAAAGAAAATTCCAATCTTTACTGTCCAAAAGAAAAAAAACTGGTTTTTACCTTCCCTGTCTTTATTCTTATTGTATGGATCTCTAGAGCAGGGGCAATTAATAACAAATATATTATACAAGGAGGGTATTTGGGGCTTATGGTTTTTATGGGTGGGAACAATTTCCATTTTTGTGATCCCTATTGTATTTGCTCCCATTTGGAGAAAATTAAATTTAAAAACAGATAACGATTTTATTTTATTAAGATTTCCAGGTAAAGATGGTCTAATACTCTACCATTTTCGGGCAATATTTTTAAGTATTCTCGTAATCCCAATCCTTATCAGTTTTCACGCTATAGCTTTCAGTCGTATCATTGAGATTTACTTTAATTTAAACCCAATAAATAGCAAATTAATTATTTGTCTCATTATCATTGGGGTTGTTCTGAAAAATAGATTTGAATTAAAACTAAAAACAGATGCCCTTAATGGATTAATTTATTTCGTTGTTTTTATAATCATCATTATTTATCTTTGCAGAACCCATGATTTCTCTATTAGTATAGCGCAACAATTAGCAAAAATCGGACCTGACCATGATTCTTTAATCCCTCCGAGAGGAAATAAAATCGAATGGGGAAATTTTTGGATCGTGCTCCTTATTCAATGGTGGAGTACCTCTATGATGGATGGTAGTGGACCAGAAATGATTCGTTACACAGCCTTAAAGAATAATAAAGAAATCCTCAAAACTGCTATCGCATCAACCATTTTACAACTTTTAATTTCATTGATTATATTATCTATCTGCTTACTTTTAGTGGTAAAAATTAAAAATAATTCAGGGGAAATTGAATTTATTGAAATGCTTTTTAACAAGATTCCAAATGCATTAAAAGGAATTTGTATGGTTGGTTTTTTAGCACTTTTCATAAGTGCTATAGAATCTTTATTAAGTTGGGGAGGAGGATTACTTCATTTTGAAAAAATTAATTACAATGAAAACTTACGGGAAGAAGTAAATAATAAAAAGGCATACTTGTTCATGTTTATAATCTCATTGATTGGCTGTCTGTGCACGGTCTTATTCGAGAATTTGCATCAAATCATCCTTTTTATTTTCTCCATATCTGCAGGAGTAGCTCCTGTATTTATTCTGAGATGGATTTGGAGAAAAATTAATGGTTGGAGTCAATTGAGCGCCATGTTTAGCTCCGCCTTTTACACTTTAATTTTCACTTATTTCTTTCAAAACCACCAACAAGTTTTAGGTTTATCATTTACTTCGGCAAGATTAACGATTGTAACCCTACTTGCATCCCTGACTTGGGTAATAATTACAATAATAAGTTCAGAGCAAATTTCAAAACAAGCATTTGAACAAATTAAATTAACTTCCTTAAAACCATTTTTAATAGCGCTGCTTCTTGGAACCATCTCATTAGGCCTATTTGTTGTTTTTGTATATTTTTTCATTAAACTTTAGGATAAATCCTTTAGATATTTATCTTGATATTTTTTTTGATTCTGGTCAAGTTGGTTCATCTAATTAAACATCTTTTTTCCTTTCAATAATAATTTAGATTTGATTCAATTAAATCTCAAGTTAAAAATGGTTTCAATTAATAAAGGAATGATGAATTATAAATTTTATTTTTTCGCTGGATTTTCAATTTTATTATCCACAATTACTTACAGTCAAGATTGTAAATTTAAAGAGAATAGTTTTGACAAATCAACAAATGTTTCGACCTTAATTTCGGACGAAATTAAGGTTTTTGGGAGTTTGACAGATGGAGGGTCTTTTAGTGTGAAAAAATCAGAAGATAAGTATTTTATAGTGCTCGATTATAATGTAACTAAAGCTTCCAATAATATATCTATAAGTAAATTCCCTGTAATAAATAAAGTAGGGCAAGGTGATAAGTTAATCATTAAGTCAACAAATGACCAAACAATAACATTGACTGCTTCTAAGGATGTTGTTATGAAATCAAATATGGTTCCCAATCTAAACAATGTTTATAGTTACAAGTTAAGCAATATTCATTATTTAATTTCTGAGGACAACCTGAAGTCAATTCAAGGATCATTAATTAGTAGTATTTCTTTAGAATATAGAACTGATGGCGATGATAACACTATCTACACTTTTGATTATTCTGAGATTAAAGAAAAAACGGCAATTAAATTAAACGGTTTAATAAACTGTATTTTAAATAACTAAGGCAACTGAAATAAAAAGGCTTTTTATAAAAATGCATCATATTTTTAAATACGAATTCAACTAAAACGCCTAAAATTAAAACGGCTCATTTTACTAGGAATGTGTTTAACGGGTTTTCTAATTCAAAATCCAATTTCAGTGCGCACTGCTTAACTAACCCCAATTAGAAATATAATCAAAAAGGTGATTTTTAAAATGTAATGTCTTATTCAATACATAGATGAACACATTGTTGGATAGAAGAGAATCTCATTTGATTCTTTTATTTAGTGTTAAAGAATCGTTAATACTCAAAACTGTTTTTATATCAACATTGACTACAATTATTAAATTCAGGTCAAGTATGTTCATCTTTTATTTCTTGTTTTTTCTTTTTAATAATCATATAGCTTTGTCAAAGTATCTTTAATTATAAAGAAAAGCGTATCTCGAAAAGCTTAAGAGTAGAGAAATTAAATAATATATTTTAATGAGAAAAATTATTACCATTTCAGTATTTTTCACAATTGGTTTCTATTCCAATTATAATGCGCAAAATGCACCGCAGACAAAGTTCTTTAGACCTTCAATGACATCTACATATATCAAATCTTCTGATTCACAAGTTGAAAAGATTTATGGAGCATTTAAAAATCTGCCAATGGAGGCTCGATTTGATAACCGTTTGGTGTCAAATAATTCATTAAATGTCAACATGCCTGCTAAACCTGTAATGCCAACTTCTGATAATCCACTTGAATTAAAGAAAATGATGGATAATTATAAAAAGGCTGTCCAAGATTGGAATACTTTAAAAGAAAAGGAATTAAACGCTAAACTTTCTGGTGTCGCACGAGATGTTATTTCTAATATGTTTGGAAGAGACGCTCAGGGTAATTTAAGTTACGCGAAAATAATGGAGGCTGCTGCTTACTCCGCTACAGATGGTCAAGCCCTATCGGCTGGTGCTTCTGAGAATAAAAATAATATATACACTGAAATTGCAGAGGAGTTATTGAAAAGAGGTTATGTAGTTGCGTACGATGTAAAATCTTTAGAGACTTATGAGCAATCTTATAATAAAGCAGATGCAAGTGCACAAGCTTTAGCTGCTAAATCAGGTAAGCCAGCTACACCTGTAAAAAGGACTTCAGAAGGATGGATAGCTAATTTCGATTATTCTATTTACAGATTAGTTTGGAATGATTCTATTTCAACTATTTTTTACACACAAGTTTGGTTAGATGAAAATGTAACTGACCCGGCTGTTAGAGCTCAGAAAAAATCAGCTTTTGATTCTTTCAATTTCCCTCTAGAGTTAATGTTGTCTGGTAGTAATACCGCTATATCTTCTCAATCAAATGATGCTGCATTCTACGAAAAAACAAAGATTAAGCGTAAAAGTATGGATGAGTTAATAACTGAACTTCCAATAGACATGCAAAATTCAATGGTTTCAAAAGGTGGAAGAAAAATTGAAGATTTCAAAATGAGAGCTCCTATTTTTCAAGAGTCGCCTGTATCCGTTAAGCTTGGAACAAAGGAAGGCCTATATTATGATGAAAGATTTTTTGTTTACGAAATTGTAACAGATAAAAAAGGTAATAAAGAAAAGAAAAGAGTTGGAATTTTGAGATCTTCAAAAATTGTTGACAACTCTATTGTAGCAGCTGGAACTTCTCCTGCATCAACTTTCCGTCAAGAAGGTGGAAAGCGTTTATATCAAGGTTCATTAGTTGAATTGAAAGAAGATTTTGGTCTAGGATTTAACTTAGGATATATTGTAAGTGACCCACTTGCAGGAGGGATGACTTTAGGTGCAGAAATTCGTATCCCAAAATTACTCAAAGGTTCTGCAGGATGGAATAAATATTTAAGAGGTATTTATCTTAATGCCAATGTTTCTATAGGTAGTTTTTCTGATCAAAAATTAAATGTTGAGGACGCTAGTTATTATTACAATATTAATAAATCAAGCGGTTCAACAATGGCATTTGGGGCTTCATTATCAAGAGAAACTTATTTTTTGAAAAAAGGTAATTTGTATGTAATGCCAGAAATAGGAGCAGGACTTTTTTCAGCTTCATTAACTGAATTAGAGGGAACAGCACCTGTAGGAGGAATAAATATGGGTAGTCTATATGTGAACGGAGGTTTAGGTTTAGGATTCCATTTCACTCCGATGATTTCTGTATTTGCAAAAGCTGGATTCAATATGAAAATTGGTGAGCCAGGCTTCACTAATGATGCGGGTGAGGAGCTTGATTTGATTCTATCTGTCTCTCAGAATAATTCATCTGTTTTCTCAAAAGCTCGAGGTTTATCTACTCCCATATCTGCAGGATTGAGATTCAGATTTTAAATTTTTGTGTCATTTAGTATAAATTATAAAAATAAATAAAATGAAAAAGTTAAATATTTTAGGATTATGTATTCTCTTTTCGGTATTTACATCCGTGGTCTTTTCACAAGCCAAAAAAAATGCTGAAAATGATACCAAAGAGTGGAGATATGAAGTCGAACCTGTTCAGACAGGCTCGACAGGAACTTACCTTGTGAAGGTATGGTCTTATTCCAAAAAACCAAATGTTGCAATTGAACAAGCTAAAAAAAATGCAGTTCACGGAATTATCTTTAGAGGCTTTGGTTCTAAAGATAGAGTTGAAGGGAAACCAGCTTTAACAAACAATCCGAATCTTGAAATGGAAAAACAAGAGTTTTTTGATGACTTTTTTATGGATGGTGGAAAATACATGAAATTTGTTAATGTAACAGGTGATGGTTCAGTAGCAGCTGAGGACCGACTTAAAGTTGGTAAAGAATATAAAATAGGTGTAGTTGTTTCTATCAATGTGACCTTGTTGAGAAAGGATCTAGAGACTGCCGGAATAATAAAAGGCTTTGCCGCAGGATTTTAACATTTAATCTTTATATTATGAAATATAAATTTCTATTAATTAATTTTTCAATTTCCACTTTGCTGTTATTTTCTTGTACACCCCAAAGAAAAATCGCAGGAAACTATAGTTACAAAACTGAATGTTTAGGTGTGGAAGGAGACGGGACACAAACCCTTCTTTCATGGGGTTCTGGGAGAAATCGATTAGACGCAGTTGAACAAGCCAAAAAAAATGCTGTTCGTGATGTCCTATTTAAGGGTATTATTGATGGTAAAGGCGAGTGTGAAAAAAGACCTTTAATTATAGAGGTTAATGCTGTAGAAAAGTATGAAGACTATTTTGTTAAATTTTTTGCTGACAAGGGGCCATACCAGAAATTTGTAACCCTTAATGACGAGAGAATAGATGACAAAATCACAAGAGATCGTCAAGGAGCAAGCAAAGATGTTACCAATAGCGTTGTTGTTAGAGTCAATAGATACGAATTAAAACAGCATTTAATTAAAGAGGGGATTCTCAAATAAAAAAAAACAATTTAAATCGAGTAAAATGAAAAATAAAATTATCATAACCTTAATAAGCGCGTTTGCTTTATTAAGTCTTACAAATTCTGCTTTTTCGCAAGCAAAAAAACCAACAATTATGGTTGTTCCTGATGATGATTGGATGCTAGATCCATCGAGAAACTACACGATGACCTTCGATGATGAGGGAAATACTAAAGTTGTAATGGATTACAAAAAAGCACTTCAATTAAACTCCGAATTAAATGGTGTTATGGCTAAAATTGGTGAGCTTTTTGTAAAACGAGGTTATCCACTAGTTGATCTTAAATCAATGATGGATAAAATTGAGACTGATAAGGCAAGGACAGGAGTTTCTAAAATTCAAGAAGATCCAATTGACCTTTTAAGTAAAACAGCAAAAGCCGATATCACATTAAAATTATATTGGAAAATAAATTCAATTGGTCCAAAAAGATCTGTTGAGTTTCGTTTGAAGGGAATTGATTCTTACTCTAGTAAATTAATTGCATCGGCTTCTGGAACAGGCCCTCAATCGTTTACTCCTGAAACATCAATATTGCTTTCTGAAGCCGTAAACGCTTATTTGGATAATTTCACAAATGACTTAAATGGACATTTTGAGAATTTAATTACTAATGGTCGTGAAGGATCTTTAGTCGTTTTGGTTCGAAAAGGATCTGAAATTAATCTTGATACTAAAGTAATGTTCAACGGAAAAGAAAATATGATTAAAGATCTTGTAAATAGATATTGGATGCCTCGAAATACTGTTAACAAAGTATTTTCAATGGATGAAAATTCTCCGCAGGTATTGAAGTTTTCTCAAGTTAAAATTCCTCTTTATGGTGATGATGGGTTTGGTGGAGAAATGGCTTATGACTTTGCAACTTGGGGAGATAACTTAAGAATATTCTTAGATGAAACATTAAAAGTTAAATCATCATTAAGAACCAAAGGATTAGGTGAAGTAGAAATAATTATAGAATAATAGTCATGAGAACGAAATTAACAACCATTATACTGGCTTTAATATGTAACTGTTATATATTAGCTCAAAACAACTTAGGTAAATCAGATGACGCAAGTAGAATCACTCTGGCGACTTATGTACCTAAGCAAACTGAAGGCTTAACACCAGATGTTCAAAATTTGTTAGAAAACAAGCTGAGTCAAATCACCTCCAAAAATGGAATGGGGGCATCTTCTAAAGGAAATGAGAGATTCATAATGACTGTGAATGTAGCTGTTCTAACTAAGGACATAACTCCTACTGCACCACCGATGCATGTTTATAATCTTGAGGTAACAATATATATTGGTGATGGTATAGATGGAACCTTATTTGCAAGTAAATCATACGAATTGGAGGGTGTTGGAGATTCTAAGACTGAAGCATATAAAAATGCTTTATATGCTTTAAAAACCACCGACCCAAGTTTAAAAAGCTTTATAGAAGAAGGAAAAAAGAAGATAATTGAATACTACAACGCTAAATGTGACTTTATCATTAAGGAAGCTCAGACCTTAGAGGCAAAACAGGATTATCAGCAAGCAATCTATAAGTTAACTTCTGTACCTCAAGTATGTAAAGATTGTTTTGATAAATGTCAGCCACTTGTAGGTCCTATCTATAAAAAATACATAGATTTTCAGTGTAAAAAATACATGAATGAAGCAAACAACATTTGGGCGACAAATCAGGATTATTCAGGAGCTCAAAGAGCATCTGAAATTTTAAACAAAATTGATCCAAACTCTTCTTGCTATAAAGATGCAATTGTATTAAGTGATAAAATAGCGAAAAGAATTAAGGAAATCGATCAGCGGGAATGGAATTTTATGCTTAAAGAACAACAAGACTCAGTTGATATTGAAAAAGCAACCATTAAGGCTGCTCGTGATATTGGTGTGGCATACGGTGAAAACCAACCAGAAGTAGTTTACGAAACTGTTGTTTATTATTGGTGGTAAAATAAAATCAATTGGACTAAAGAAGGCTACCTGAATAGGTGGCCTTTTTAGTTTATAAAAATAATTAAACCCTACCCCACTGACTAGGTGAAAAATTCTAACTGACTTCAATTATTTATTATGAATTCTTAATTTTATTACCTTTAAAAGAGGCAACTAATTAGATTTTTAAATGTCTAAGAGAATAATTAAACACATTCTTTACTAATATATAAATTATGAAAAAGTACCTCTTCCTATTTCTATCTGCTTTTTTCGCACTAACAGCATGTAAAAAAGCAAATCAAACAAATACTTATGAATTAGGGCAGAGTTGTCTTGGTGGAATTGTTATTCAACTTGATGCAACAAAAGAACATGGCTTAGTTGCTGCACTTTCTGATCAAGTTACCTTTGCACAACATTTAGATTGGGGGCAATCAAAAGCAGCTTGTGAGGCGTATACAGAAGGAGGAACTGGTTGGAGACTTCCTGTTCAAGCCGAATTAGAGTTGATGTATACCCAGAAAGCAACCATAGGAGGATTTCAATCAAGAGATTATTGGACATCAACTTTGGGAGGAAGCAACAATGCTTGGTCAAAATATTTTGGTGTGCCTGGAGGTATTACAACGAGTAATTGGAAGCAATTGAGCAATTGTACACTTTGCTCTAGAGCTGTTAAAGAATTCTAGTAGCTAGTTTCTTCCTTTCACATTCAGTATTTTCAAATTGATTATTCTGTCAGAATTCCGCATTAAAAGTTCAACATTTGTAAACAAAATATATGCAAAAAGGCCACCTAAGAGGTGGCCTGAATCTTTTTCGATAATTAGTTAATTAAAAATTACCCCTTAGCGTAAGAATAAAATTCCTACCTGGTGCAGATATGTTAGAAGCATACTGACGGTAATTTTGATCTAAGATATTTTCACAAGCAACTTGCAAACTAATATCCTTTGTAATCGCATAGGATACGCGTGCATTTAAAGTAAACCAAGACGGCATTCCTTGCGCTGTTGCATATCCAAAATTATCCTCTCCGTTCATGTTGTAATCTTTAATTCGTTTCCAACCAGCATAATTTATAAAGAACTCAGTTCTTAATCTATTAACGGAAGAAATAACGCTAAACTTTCCGAAAACTGGAGGAATATGATCTAAAGGATAAAGAACAGTGTCTGTAACAACACGACCCTTGGTATAATTTACAGTTCCTAAAACAGAAATGTATTTGTTAAGCTGTCCAGCAAGCGCTCCTTCGATCCCATAGATATATGCTTTACCTGCATTCACGGTCGACATTACTTGACTTAACTGACCATCATACAGAATAGAATCAGCTCCTTGAAATTGGCTATTCTGTGCAATTATGGCATTCGTCAACTTAGTGTAATAAACATTTACATTTGCTCTTAATCCTGGCAGGATTTCCTTTGATACACCTAATTCGCCATTCATGGTGTATTCAACTTTTAAATCAGGATTAGGTACAATTACACTTCCAGGAACAGATTCAAATACTTTACTTAAATCATCCACATTCGGAGCTCTAAATCCGGTAGAAAAATTCCCTGTAATTCTCCATGTTTTTGACGGAAGATAAACAAAGCCTAAGTTGCCATTAAAAGCACTATTGTTTTGGTTGATGCTATTAAATGGAAATGGGAAATAGGTTTTATCTGTAAAATTAGCATTCAAACCTACATAGGAAAAACGAAGTCCATCATTGATAATAAATTTATCACAAACTTCCCAAGTGTGCGTTGCATATACTGCCGCAGACTTCATAGAAGATCCACCATCTGGATAACGAGTACTGATAGCTTTTGAAGAGTCCACTGCAACATTATTAGCAAAAGCAGTAGAATTTACTTTATTTAAATAGGCCTCAGCACCATAACGAAATTCATGCTTATTGATTTTTTTAGCGAAATCAGCATTTAAAGTAAAAATATCTAGATTTTCAACATTATGGTTTTCCCATACATTGTTGAATTTTCTGCTGATCCGACTTTCTTCAATAGATTGATATCCTAAAATCACACGACCCTGGTCAAAAAGTTTATTTTTCTTGGTTAATTCAAGCGTATAGGCAGCCATCAATCTTTTCTGCGGACCATAATTCCACATAGCATACTTTGGATTAGAACCACTCATTTGTGTCAAACGATCATATCGTGGAACATCACCAGAATTTGACAATTGAAAATTCAATTTATGCGTCATTGCGGTATTTTGCTTAAAAGTAAACTTTTGTAATAGATCATATTGCGTGTAACCTGAACCAACCTGAACATTGGTGTCTGCATTCATAACCATAGAATCAACGCCATTAAATGTTGCAGCATACCATGGTCTAGAGCCAAAATTACCTACATAAGGACTTCTATTAGCACCTTGACGAAGATCACCATATTTAGAATAGGTAAAAGAAGTTAATGAACCAAAACGCTTGGTCCCCACTGAAACATCAGCATGACCTGAATATCCATTTGCAGCAGAAAAATAACGGGTAAAAGCTGATGCTTTAACCAACAATTCATTATTTGAACTGAGTGTTGGACTTTTTGTCGTGAAATTCATTACACCACCTAAGGCATCAGATCCATAAACCACAGAACCTGCACCAAAAACCACTTCTACCCTATCCATGATAGAATTGTCTAGCGTTACAATGTTTTGCAGGTGACCTCCTCTATAAATAGCGTTATTCATACGAATTCCATCCACTACCATGAGTACTTTGTTGGTTTCAAATCCTCTAATGATTGGACTCCCTCCGCCTAATTGACTTTTCTGGACCATTACATTTCCTGTATTGGCAAGTACATCAGCCGTAGAACTTTGGTTCTGAGATGCGATTTCAGAAGCGCGAAGCACTTGTATTTTTTGTGCTACATCATTTTTCTTTTCTTCGAATTTACTAGCGGATACCACTATTTCTTCAAAAGAATTCACATTTTGATTGACAAACACTTTGTATTTCGAGCTTTCTATTTCTTCGACTGTAACAACAAGTGAAAGATAATCTGGATGCGAAAACAAAAAATTGAGCTCCTTTAAATTTAATTGAATCTCGCCGTTTTCATTTGTTTTTCCAAACAAAGCAGATTGATCACTTTTTGAGACAAGAACATTCGCTACAGGTTTATAAGTAGCAATGTCAATTACCTCAATTGTTTTTTGCGCATAAGTCCATCCCATAACAAGGAGGAAAAATGCAAAAAATAATAATTTCTTCATTTTTATAATTTTTAATTTATACATTTTTAGACCACAAGAAATTGCAGTCGCATTGATAATCTATAGTATAAATTAAACCCTGGGAGGTGGCGCTTGAGGGAGTTTGCACCATTCTGTGTGCAGCTGTTGAAAGTTGAAAATATGCTCTTCTTTGTTGCAAAGGTAAGAGTTAACCGAAGAAGCTGTATTTTCAAGTAAAAAGAAAGTTTGAGAAAACCTCATCCATTGACTTAATGGGTTATTATCAGATCTGTGACCCAAATTATAAGAAGTTGCTTGACTTAAACGCTCAAACAATTTAGTTTCTTGTCGGTCATCAATACACTGAAACATTACTCCTTCTGAATTGGTAGTTCTCTTTATCACATCATACAATCTTCCATTGTATTTAAATTCATGAGATTTTATCCAGATAAGTTGCTTTTCTTCTTCCTTCGAAAAATAAAGTACCTTAAGTTGATTAGATGGGATGCTATGTTTAATTACCTGTTTGATTTCTTTACGAATCTTAATCTGTGTGATTTTAAAATAAGATAAGAAACCAACAATTTGCCAAAGCATTAGAAAACCTATAAAGATGGCAATTAATTTTTTCACGAATCAAATATAATAAGATTTCAACTAACTTTACTTTTACCTTCATTACTGTATACAATGAACCAGCAGATTATTCAAATCACCACCATGAAGACGCAGCGATGTTTCTTACAGGGTGATATTTCAAAAAGTAAAATACTATTAATCGTATTGCACGGCTATGGACAACTTGGTGCCTATTTCATTCGGAAATTTAAGCAGCTATCAGAGGAATACTATATTGTTGCACCAGAGGGAATGCATCATTTTTATTTGAATGGTTCATCAGGACGCGTTGGTTCCTCATGGATGACTAAAGAAGCAAGAACTACAGACATAGAGGACAACAACAAGTATCTCGATACTGTAATAGAATCTTTTAAATCTAAAAAAGATTTCGAAAAAATAATAGTATTGGGTTTTTCGCAAGGAGGTGCAACAGCTGCAAGATGGACTGCTCAAAGAAAAGACATCGACCAATTGATTCTGTGGGCCAGTGTTTTTCCTCCAGATATAGAGGTGTCGTTTGTCAGTCATTATAAAAAAGGAACATTTGTTATTGGCAAACAAGATGAATTTTATGATGAAGCTGCCCAAAAAATTGAAATAAGCAATTACAAAAATTTAGGATTTGAAATCATTGAATATGAAGGCAAACACGATATTGAATTGACTACCTTACTGAAAATATTTAATCCTGATTAGTTTTTAAATGATCAGACTAAACAGCTTTTTGTTTTCTAATAATGCTCCAAAATAACTTTGGAAAAAACCTTTTAATATTTACCGCCAACAACTCTTTGCCTCCTACCATAACCTCTCTTTTATTTTTTTTCATGGCTTGGATAATTTGATTCACACAAATTTCAACTGACATTCCAGTGTCTTGATTGTGATCCATTACACCATGAGTTGTACCGTCAGCACTTAGAGCATTCAATGAAATTGAAGTATTGATTTTACCCGGACAAGCAATGGTAACGGATATATTATTTCTTTCTTCTTCTAGAGACAAACTCTCGTAATAACCAATTAGTGCATGCTTCGAAGCAGAATATGCAGACCGCAAAAAGAATCCAAATTTCCCGGCAATACTGCTAATAATTAAGATTTGGCCACTTTGTTGTTGCCTCATATAGACCAAAACAGCTTTAGCAAGAGCAATATTTCCAAAATAATTTATTTCCATGATGCGTCTTTCAACCTCCATGCTGGTTTCAAATGCAGTTCCGCGCTGACTTAAACCGCCATTGTTAATCAACACATCTATTCTAGCATATTGCTTAATTACTTGCAAGGCCAATTCAGGGAAATTATCTATTTTTTCTAAGTCTAGCGGAAGAATTAAATGTTGGTCTGCATTTTTTAAAGTTTTCTTCAATTCCGTCAGATGACCCACATTTCTTGCTGATAAGACTAATTTCGCGCCCAACTTATCAAATTGTTGAGCCATTTCATAACCTATACCAGAAGAAGCTCCTGTAATCCAAATCACTTTATTTTTATAGTCAATCGCCATAATTAATTACTCTATTAACAAAGATAAAAAGAAAGCGATACGCCCTTGTGTTTAATTCATTATTTTTGAATTCAAATTAGACACTATGGACAAGGCAAAAATTGCAGCACATTTTATTTCAGCACAGGAAATACTGGCCCAATTTCAAAGTTCCGAGAATATTGATAAGATGGCGTTGGCGATTGAATGGATGGCAAGCTCATTAAAGAATGAAGGGAAAATAATTTCATGCGGTAATGGTGGATCCATGTGTGATGCCATGCACTTTGCTGAAGAATTAAGTGGTCGATATAGAAACAATAGAAAGGCTTTAGCGGCAGTTTCAATCTCAGATCCATCACACATCAGTTGTGTCGCCAATGATTATGGGTATGAATTTGTTTTTTCTAGGTATATTGAAGGTTTGGGCCATTCACAAGATGTTTTGCTAGGAATATCAACCTCAGGAAATTCAAAAAATGTCATTCTTGCAGTTCAAGCTGCGAAAGCGCTAGGCATGAAAACAATTGTATTGACAGGGAAAGATGGTGGTAAATTAGCTGAAATAGCTGATTTAGAAATCCGTGCGCCCCATTCTGAATATGCGGATAGAGCTCAAGAAATTCACATTAAGGTAATTCATGCTTTTATTGATGGAATTGAAAGGGCATTAGGATTAAGCTAAAAAATTAACCGAATTTTCAAAGCGCTAAAGGTGATTTTAACCTAAAAACCGATTTAAATTAGCTGACGAAATATCACAACTTTGTACAGTAAATCGTTTTCTGTTTTGCGCTATGAATCGATAACATTTATCCCTAATAAATTTAGGTAAAGCATATGCGATTTTCAACCATTGCCAATACCATTTTAAATAGCCTACAATACGAAGTACTGCATCAGATTCAGCATATAAGGAATCAATTTCATAGAAAAACAAAGTATTCGTTTTCTCAATGTCAATATTTTCTTTTGCAAGGAAAGCTTTTGCAAAATCAGAATTTAAAGAAACGAAAAATAAGTCCTTACTTTTCTCATGTCTCAAGATCCATTGTACCACCCGATTGCACAAACCACACTCCCCATCATAAAAAAGGATGACTTTTGGGTCCTCTGGTGTAACTTTTAACATTGTAAAGTTCTTATTCCGTACCATGAATATCGCTCACCATCCACTAATTTTATTTCAGCATTGGGAAATAAGTCCTTATAAAAAGCAACATGACCCTCATTGAATGGAAAAGGTTCGGAACTCAAGAGCACAACATCAGGATCTAATGATTTAAGTGTATTGATTTCTGGGTATCTTTCGGAAGTAACACAATTCTGATAACCAATGGCACTCATATAGGAATCGATGTAGGTGTTTTTGCCTGCAACAAATCCCGGCGAATGCCAAATGAAATAAAGAACAGATTTCCCCGCACCTTCAGAAGTATGAGAAAGAAAATAATTTTTTAAATCCTCAATCAAGGTTTGTCCTTTCTCTTCTTTATTAAAAATTTCAGCTAAAGAGGAAATTAAATCGAAGGAATCTTCCAATGAATTGACATCACTCATCCAAACTGGCGCGATTTCCATTAAAGCTTCTATATCTATCTTGGTGTTTTCTTCCTTATTACCAATAATTAAATCAGGCTGAAGAGACTTGACTTTTTCAATATCGATGTTTTTTGTCCCACCAACTCTTTCTTTAATTTGAAACCAAGCAGATGGATAAATACAGAATTTTGTAATCCCCACTACTTCGACATCCATCCCAAAATAAGAAACTAACTCTGTAATGGAAGGAACCAGACAAATAATTCGTTTAGGGATTTCAGGAAGCACCACTTCCCTACCCAATTGATCTTTATAAGTCTTAATTGACATAAAATTATGACATGGCAGAAATTACATCATATCGCGTAACAATATGATATTTCCCATTTCCTAAATCGACTAAAACTGCTGGAGTATCGCGATTAATTAATTTACAAATTTCATCAACATGCGCATTCAACTTAACTATTGGAAAAGCAGCTTGCATGATACTTGAAATCGGAGCGTCTTTTAATGTTGGATCTTCAACTAGTAATTGATAAACGCTTTTATCATCAATAGATCCAACAAAACTACCATCCTTCATTACAGGAATTTGAGAAATACCAAACTTACGCATTGCTGCAATGGCATGTGAAACTAATTCTTCTGCATATAAAGAAACAAGGGGTCTTTCTCCATGTTTGTTTACTAAATCTTGTGCTGTAACAAATACTTCTTCCAAGAAACCTCTTTCACGCATCCACTCGTCATTGAATATCTTTCCAACATAGCGACTTCCATGATCATGGAAAAGTATCACAACAATATCATCTTCTTTAAGCTTATCCTTTAACTGCAAAACACCTTTGATGGCTGCACCTGCAGAATTACCAACAAAAATACCTTCTTCACGCGCTAATCTACGGGTATAAACTGCAGCATCTTTATCGGTTACTTTTTCAAATAAATCTATCACATCAAAATCAACATTGGCAGGCAAGATGTCTTCCCCTATTCCTTCAGTGATATAAGGATATATTTCATTTTCATCAAAAATTCCCGTTTCCTTATATTTCTTAAATACTGAACCATAAGTGTCAATACCCCAGATTTTAATATTTGGATTTTTCTCTTTTAGATATTTACCAACTCCAGAAATTGTACCTCCAGTACCCACACCTGCAATAAAATGGGTGATTTTCCCTTCCGTTTGTTCCCAAATTTCAGGCCCGGTTTGTTCGTAATGCGCCGTGCGATTAGATAAATTATCATATTGATTGACATACCAAGAATTAGGAATTTCAGTGGCTAATCTACGAGAAACTTGATAATAAGACCTTGGATCTGTTGGTTCCACTGCTGTTGGACAAACAACTACTTCCGCACCAACTGCTCTTAAAATATCCATTTTTTCCTTTGATTGCTTATCATTCAGAACGCAAATCAATTTATAACCTTTAATGATTGCGGTCAAAGCCAACCCCATTCCCGTATTTCCAGAGGTTCCTTCAATAATAGTTCCACCTGGTTTTAGTATTCCAGATTTTTCAGCATCTTCGATCATTTTTACAGCCATTCTATCCTTTACTGAATTCCCTGGATTGGTAGTTTCAATTTTGGCAAATATTTGGGCTTTGATATCAATAGCTAATTTATTGATTCTAACAATTGGTGTATTTCCAATCGTTTCTAATATGTTGTTATAAACTTTCATCTTGAATTTTGAACAAAGTTAAGCATATTTTTGACTAATTAATGTCCAATTACAAAAGCGAATCCTTGTTCAATTCCTCTATTAATTGTACTTTTGCTCTTCATGATTGAGTTTAAAAAAGTAGCCTATTACACGCTTGGATGCAAGTTGAATTTTTCAGAAACTTCAACCATTAGCCGTTTATTTGAAACCGCAGGCTACGCAAAAGTAGATTTCGAAGCTTGTCCGGATGTTTATGTCATAAATACCTGCTCTGTTACTGAAAACGCAGATAAAAAATGTAAGCAACTGGTAAAGCGAGCCAAAAAAATCAATCCAGATTGTTTCGTTGCTATTGTTGGCTGTTATGCCCAATTGAAACCAAATGAAATCGCCAAAATACCCGGAGTAAACATGGTTCTTGGTGCCAATGAGAAATTTAATGTGCTCGAACACCTAGAAAGAGAATATGCTCAAAATAATGAAGTTTTCATTTCTAATAGCAACATAAAAGAAGCTAAATCTTTCAATCCATCTTATTCTTTAGGAGACAGAACAAGATCCTTTTTAAAAATTCAAGATGGTTGCGATTATTTTTGCACCTTTTGTACTATACCATTGGCAAGAGGGAAAAGCAGAAACGCTTCTATTGCAGCAACTGTAAATGAGGCACAAAAAATTTCAAAGACAGAAGTCAAAGAAGTGGTGCTCACTGGAGTAAACATTGGAGATTTTGGACAAGGAGGAAAAGAAAATTTTTACCAATTAATCCAAGAATTAGACAAGATAACAGGTATAGACAGATATCGAATTTCATCTATAGAACCCAATTTACTGAGTGATGAAATCATTGAATTTTGTTTAAGTAAATCAGAACGCTTCGTTCCTCATTTCCATATTCCACTTCAATCTGGCTCTGATCGATTATTAGAACTGATGCGGAGAAAATATTTGCGTGAAGTATATACCCACAAGGTTAAGCAAATAAAAAAATTACGCCCAGATGCTTGTATTGGCGTTGATGTTATCGTTGGATTTCCTGGAGAGACAGATGCTGATTTTCAAGAAACAGTAGCTTATTTAATTGATCTAGATATTTCATATTTGCATGTTTTCACTTATTCGGAGCGCGCCAATACAACAGCAATCAAAATTGGAGAACCTGTTCCAATGGAAATCCGTAGACAGCGCAGTAAACAATTGCATATGCTTTCCGATAGAAAAAAACGCCAATTTTATGAGCAACAGTTAGGGACAATTCGTACTGTATTAGTGGAGCAAGAAGAAGATGAAGGATTTATGTATGGATTTACGGAAAACTATATTAAAGTAAAAATACCTTATGAGTCTTCTTTAACCAATACCTTTCAAAGCATTAAGTTGAATAAAATAGACAGTGAAGGCATCATGCTGGGTGAAATCATTTCTAAGAAAGCTATCGTAGCATAAAAAAGAAAAAATGGAAACAATTTATATTACAAGACGAGAAACATTTAATGGTGCACATAAATTATGGCAAGCCAATTGGAGCGAAGAAAAAAACCAAGAGGTTTTTGGGAAATGTTCCAACAAGAACTGGCACGGACATAATTTTGTTTTATTGGTTACAGTTAAAGGAAAACCAGATCCATTAACTGGATTTGTTATGAATCTAAAAAACTTAAGTGCTATTATAAAAGAGCATGTTATTGAAGCATTAGATCATAAAAATTTAAATCTAGATGTTCCTTTTTTAAGCGGAATAATGGCTTCAACTGAAAACTTATCTATCGCCATTTGGAATCAATTAGAAAAACCAATTGCTGAAGATGGTGGCGTATTAGCAAAAATTAAATTAATTGAAACTGAAAATAATTTTGTTGAATACTACGGAGGTAAAGAACCTTTTTAATGTTCAATCGTTTTAATTAAAAACAATATTTTGAAAGAAAAAGAATTAGAAGATCATTACAGATCTATTATCAGTAATCTTGGTGAAAACCCAGAAAGAGAAGGGTTGATAAAAACACCTGAACGAGTAGCTAAAGCAATGCAATTCCTAACAAATGGATACAACATTAATCCTGATGACCTCATAAAAAAAGCAATTTTTCACGAGGCCTATTCAGAAATGGTTATCGTAAAGGATATTGAAGTTTACTCGATGTGCGAACACCACATGCTTCCATTTTTCGGTAAAGCACATGTTGCTTACATTCCTGACGGAAAAATCGTTGGATTGAGTAAAATCCCTCGTGTTATTGACGCCTACTCAAGAAGATTACAAGTTCAAGAAAGACTGACCATTGAAATTAGAGATTGTATACAACGCACTTTGGAGCCAAAAGGTGTAGCGGTAGTGGTTGAGTGCTGTCATATGTGTATGCAAATGAGAGGAGTACAAAAACAAAATTCTGTTACGACAACAAGTGCATTTACGGGAATATTTTTAAAAAATGATGCAACGAGAAAAGAATTTATTAATTTAGTTCAAGCAAAACTACATTAAGATGAACGAAACCTTAGGTAATAACAATTCGGTAACAGCAGCAAGTACGAGAGCTTTTTTTAGAAGTGTTTACAACTATATGTTTGGTGCTTTAGGCATTTCAGGAATCATCGCCTATTCAGCAGGTACGCCTGAATTCGTTAATACCTATTTTATTTCAGGCACTGGTATTTCACCATTATTTTGGGTGGTTGCATTTGCTCCCGTTGGTTTAGGGTTATTAATTCAAATGGCCTACAATAAACTTTCACTAGGGTTTCTAATCATGCTATTCATTGCTTACTCTGCTTTAATGGGATTAAGTTTATCTACCATATTCCTAGTATATAAAATTGGGGCAATTGCCTCAACCTTTTTTGTTGCTGCTGGAGCATTTGCAGGAATGGCAATTCTAGGATATACTACAAAAACAGACTTGACTAAATTTGGAAGTCTACTGTACATGGTATTTATTGGGATGTTTATTGCGGGTATTGTTAATATGTTTGTTGGAAGTGAAAACTTTAGTTTTATCATTGCCTGTTTAGGTGTATTTGTTTTCACTGGGCTTACAGCCTACTCCATGCAACAATTAAAAGGTGTGGCGGAATCTCCGGATTATACTGAAGAGCAACGAAATAAGTTGGCCCTAATTGGTGGACTTCAATTGTACATACTTTTCATTAACTTATTCTTAAGTCTCCTTCGCATATTTGGAGGAAGAGATTAAAAAAAATTAGGCCGAAAGGCCTTTTTTTTATTTCCAATTCGTTGTTGCAACTCTACTTTTTTTTAACTTTGAAAAAAACTTACTATGTCTGATAACTATTTTGATAAATCAACTGCAGCAGTTGCAACGATTTATACCATTGTCGCTTTGTCTATTTTAATTTCAATGCTTGTTTGGGGTTAATTTTAATTGTGTAACATGTACTAAGTTGACATCACATGGCTTTGGATGCACTCTTTTCCTGGTACATAGAAAAACGCATCGCGCGGATTACAAAATTCACTAATGAAGCTGAGTCTTGTCAAGCAAAAGTCTTGCATGATTTAATTTCACAAGCGCAAAACACCTCCTTCGGTAATACCTACCACTTTTCTGAGATAAAAGATTACTCTAGTTTCAAAACGAAGGTTCCCATTGGTGATTATAACAGTCTAAAAAAATATATAGAACTCGCAAAGGAAGGAACTTCTGATGTTTTATGGCCAGGTAAATCAATATGGTTCGCAAAATCTTCCGGTACAACCGGTGAAAGAATGAAAGTACTTCCCGTTACTAAAGATGCACTTCACAACAATCATCACGCAGGAGGAAAAGATATTTTAGCCCTTTATTATAAAAATTATCCCTCCAGAAAACTCTATTCAAAGAAACATCTTGTTATTGGAGGAAGCGGTGAAATTCAATTGATTAATCAAGATATTTTTGTTGGCGATCTTTCTGCTATTATTGTTAAAAATCTGCCTTGGTGGACAGAATACAGAAGAACTCCAGCGGTTGAAATTGCATTAATTGCTGATTGGGAGGAGAAATTAGAGCGTATGGCGCAGACAACTTTAAACGAGAATGTAGCGCTAATCGTTGGCGTTCCCAGTTGGACTTTACTTTTAATCAAACGCATTTTAAAAATTACGGGCGCAGATAATATTCATGCGGTATGGCCTAACTTAGAATTGTACATCCATGGAGGAATGAATATTAGTCCTTATTTAGAGGAATTTAATAAGATTAGTGCCCCTGGAAAGTTGAATTTTATGGAATCATATAATGCCTCTGAAGGGTGTTTCGGTTTGCAAGATCAAAAAGATCATAGAGATTTACTGCTTTTAACTGATGCTGAAGTCTTCTATGAATTTATTCCAATGGAATTCTTTGATGGGATAAATTCGACAGTAATAATGGATATTAATAGCGTTGAAATAAATACCGAATACGCATTAGTAATCTCTACTTCTTCTGGACTTTGGCGCTATATTATTGGGGATACTATTCGCTTTACCTCTACCGCTCCCTATCGCTTTGTAGTCAGTGGCAGAACCACCCAATATGTCAATGCCTTCGGGGAAAAAATGATCGTTAAACAAACCGAAGAAGCCATTGCCCTAGCATGTAAGGCTTGCAATGCTCATATAACAGATTTCACTGTTGGACCTTATTTTAATTCTACAAAAAGTAATGGTGGACATGAATGGATGATTGAGTTTGAACAAGAACCTAAAGATTTGTCCCATTTTGAAGAAGAAGTAGATCGCATACTAAAAGCGTTAAATTCGGATTACGAGACCAAGAGATTTGGAAATATAAATATTGATTTTCCTAAATTTAATTACCTGAAACCCAAATCATTTGAAGCATGGCTCAAAAAAAAGGGTAAATTAGGCGGACAACACAAAGTTCCGCGACTCATGAATGACCGCAGTATCATAGAAGATTTAATCTCAGCAAAGGAATGAAAAATTTACTCTTATTGTTTTCGATTTTAATACTTTCCATAACTGCTTTTGGTCAAAAATGGGAATTGAAGGGGGAACAAAATATTCCGGAGCAAACAGATTATTGGCGCGTAGATGACTTAGGGAATTATTACTTCCTAGACGGATTAGAGATTGAGAAATATAATGCCAGTGGTAAACTTCTTTACAAACAAAGCATAAAAAACCAAGGGTCAATTAAACAAATAGAAGAAATCAATTCGCTTAAATTAGTGTTGTTTTCAGAGGAGCAGCAACAACTTTGTTTTATAGATAATACCTTGACACAGAATGGAAATTGTATCTCACTGAATGATTACGATTTTCAGAATGTGAGTTGTATTTCTAGCGCAAACCGTTCCAACCTACTGTGGATATACGATGAATATAATTCAAGTTTGGTGCTATTTGATTATGTAAACAAGATTAAATTACAAAGTGTAAGCAATCTGGGTGGCATAATAGGATTAAAAACAATCGTGATGTTGAAAGAGCTCAATTCCCAATTGTATCTTATGGATGATGCATCCGAAGTCTATATTTTTGATCTTTTTATGAATTTAAGATCCCATTATAAATTAAAAGAAACACCGATTAGCACTAATGATTCAGGACTCATCACTTGGGACAATACTGACTTATCGAATTACACTCAATTCGGAGAAATAAATCGACTTATGGCTTTACCGATTCCAAATATTGAGGAAATAAAATACATGTCGAATTGCTATTACATGAGATCACAGAATAAAATCTCGAAATTTGCAATGAAAAGAGACTGACAATAGGTAGTTTCGCGATAAATCCCTAACTTAGTCACCTAAAAAATACGACTTATGCATGTTGCAATTGCCGGTAATATAGGAGCCGGAAAAACCACTTTAACGAACTTATTAGCAAAGCATTACGCTTGGGATACCCATTTTGAAGATGTTGATCAAAATCCATATTTAAATGATTTTTACGATGACATGCAACGCTGGTCCTTTAATTTACAGATCTATTATTTGAATAGTCGTTTTGCACAAATTCAAGAAATTAGAGATACAAAAACTACCGTTATTCAAGATCGCACGATTTATGAAGACGCCTTTATTTTTGCGCCCAATTTACATTCTATGGGCTTGATGACCACAAGAGATTTTGAGAATTATTTTACTTTATTCAATTTGATGGATTCATTTGTTTCTCCACCAGACTTACTTATTTATTTAAGAGCAAGTGTTCCTACCCTTGTAAGTCATATTCAACAAAGAGGTAGAGATTACGAAGAAAGCATCAGACTTGATTATTTAAAAAGATTAAATGAGCGCTATGAAGCCTGGATTTCAACTTACAACAAAGGGAAAGTTTTAATCATTGATATTGATAATAACAGATTTACTGAAAGCCAAGAAGACTTAGGGAAGATTATCAATGCGATTGACGCAGAAATTAATGGTTTATTCTAAATTAAAATGATAGTTGTCACAGGTGCTGCTGGTTTTATTGGAAGTTGTCTAATCTCTGGGTTAAACCAACAAGGACTTGAAGATATTGTCGCGGTAGATTTATTTGGACAAGAATCTAAAAAGGTAAACTATCAAGATAAAAAAATTAAAGTTTTCGTTGACCGAAATGAATTCGAATTGTGGTTTGATGAACACGCTTCAGAAATTAGTTTTGTATATCATATAGGCGCAAGGACTGATACTACAGAGCAGGATGTTGCTCTATTTGACGCCCTAAACCTCAATTATTCCAAATTTGTTTGGCGCATTTGCTCTTCCAATAATATTCCTTTGGTCTATGCAAGTTCAGCTGCAACCTATGGCGATGGAGCTTTTGGTTATGATGACGATGAATCAAAAATAAAAGACTTGGTTCCATTAAATCCTTATGGAGCATCAAAAAACGACTTCGATATTTGGGCTTTAGCGCAGCAAGACTGTCCGCCAATGTGGGTAGGTTTGAAGTTTTTTAATGTTTATGGTCCAAATGAATACCACAAAGGTAGAATGGCCAGTGTGATTTTTCATACCTACAATCAGATAAAGGAAAAAGGCGATATGCGTTTGTTCAAATCTCACCGTTCAGATTTTAAAGACGGCGAACAATTGAGAGACTTCGTTTATGTAAAAGACCTGGTGAAGGTGTGTTTGTTTTTAAAAGACAACAAAATAAAAAGCGGAATTTATAATCTTGGTTCTGGAAAAGCCAGATCATTTTTAGATTTAGCTTCCCTTACCTTTAAAGCAGTTGGAAAAGAAGTTAAAATTGAGTTTATCGATACTCCGATTGATATTAGAGCTACCTATCAGTATTATACTGAAGCCAATATGCAGAAATTAATTAATGAAGGTTACAGCACTCCATTTCACACTTTAGAAGAAGGCGTTGCAGATTATGTAGAGCATTATTTAATGCAGAATCGCTATCTATAATTAGCGAGGCATAGGGCATTTGTTTCCTTTACCCAACCTGAAGGTGATCATTCCACCACAGTAAACATACCAATCTTTTGTTGTAGGATCTCCTCTTTTTCCGAAGCGATTTTGGTCAATACTTCTATTAGACAATTCACCGGCTAAAGCTCCATGCTCAGCAGCAATTACTGCAGGATCATAGTAAGTAGCGGACTTAACATCATCTAAATAATCCGTAAAAGTTTTTCGAATAGCGATATCCACATTAAAGGTGATGTTTTTACCTAAGGAAGCTTTAGCACCAAGACCCAAAGGAAGGCACACTTGAAATTTAGAGTATGGCAATTTATTATTAATAACTGTTCCTTGTCCTTCTGTACCTAAAGCTTGTAATGAAACCTCCTTACCATCTATTGTCGTTAATGGATCCATGTAAAAAACACCAATTTGAGTAAGAATATAAGCAGTTCCCATGGCTTGTTTTCGACCAAATTGAAAAGGAAAATAATGAAACTCTATTCCACCAACTAATTCCTTAATTTCGGAATGAAAATCCAGATTACGATTTATAGTGACAGGATTTAAGGCTTGACTATCGTAGCCTTCAACACTACCTTGCAAATAATTAAAGCGCAAAGTCAAGCGCGACTGAAGATTAAAACGATACATGAGTCCTCCCGCTATATTTGAATTATTAAAGGGTTTGAATCGATTCAGGTCACCAATGTAATACATCTGACCAACACTCACTCCTATTTCAGAACGGGAGAAAAAATTAGCTTGTTGCGAAAAAGACTTAAGATAAATAAGACAAAAAAAGAATAAAATAGGAATCGTTTTCAACTGCATTTCAGCTTAAAAATTTAAGTGCCATTCAATCATTTTAGCATCGTCTGAACAAGAAACGAAACTGTATTCATTTTGTTTCAATAATGCATTTACAGAATGTTTATGTCCACTATTTTTAAAATCTATTTTAGAAATAACTTTCCAGGAAGCAGTATCCCAAAGTTTAATAGATTTATCTCTACTAGCAGTTGCCAATATGGCTCCATTACAAAGTAAAATCATATCGTAAATCACATAATTATGAGCTTTCAAAGAAAGGGAATTGATTTTAGTCTTCTGATCCCAAATCTTCAATAAAGCATCTTTTCCACCACTGACAAAAGTGTTAGCATCAAGAACAAGCAAAGAAGTACACGCCAAGTTATGCGCAGACCAAGAAGTTATTTCATTAAAATAAAGCGTGTCAAAAATTCTTACGCATCCGTCTTCGCAAGCAAGGGCAATATATTGATCCTCATCAAAAAGATGTAAGCGTCTTATTTTGCCTGCATTGGTGGGTATTTCTAATTGAAGGCTTAAAGACTCCGTGGACCAAACACATAATTTACCATTGGCATCAGCGGAATAAAATTGTTTACGCGTTTGATTTTCCAATAAATAAAAAACTCCAAAAAAATGAGCTTTCAGATTAGAAATTTCTTTCTTTTGATCCATATCAATTACATGAATCCCACCACTATTGGTTCCAATTAAAAGTAGCTTGGTTTCTTTCAGTAGACACAAAGACAAAGGGGTATTTTCAAGCTTCACAGTAAATCCATCTTGGGTGCCCAATTGTTTATTCCATCGACAAACAAACTTATCACCACTTGCAGAATAAAGATAGGAATCGTCAGAGCAAATAGCATAGATAGGAGCACTATGCCCAGAAAATTCTTTTCTTTTTTGAATCACTTCTAGAATCACTCCTCCCCTTCGATATCGAAATCTTCATCATCATTGATATGTCTCAGGCGATCAGCGTAATCACTTGGCAAGAAGTCAAAGAAAGTATCTCCACGGAGACCTAAACGAAGACATTCTAAAGGAATCACATCATTTGGTGCGATATTACCAAGATTTACTTCAGCTCCAAAAAGCTTAATAAACCAAACTTGCTGATTTTTTTGCGGCGCTTCCCAAAGAATACTTTCGGGAGCTACTTTTGCAATAATGCGATTGATTAGCATCGTATGCGCCGTGCCATTAGGTCTAAAGACACCAACATTACCAGCTTCTCTACCTTCAGCAATAACCTTCCAACTTCCAGCATCTAATTCAGCACGCATCAAGCGCACCCATTTAGCAGGAGAAATTATAATTCCGGAATCCTTAGATCCAACTTCAGACATAATCGTTCTGTCCTTAGACATGCGTTTGATTATGTTGCATTTTTCCTTGTGCGGAATGATGATGGAACCATCGGAAACTTCAGCTAAATCTAAATCATATTTATCAAGGACACGAAGGAAATCCTCAAAACACCCACGCGCATAAAATGCTTCAAAAAGTGTTCCTCCCAAATAGGGACGAATTCCAGCGGATTTATATAATTTTATTTTTGCTTCAAAATCTTTGGTAACATAAGAAGTACCAAAACCAAATTTGACAATATCAGTTAAATGCCCCGAACCCTCAATAAAATTTTCAGTTTCTCGTAAGCCTAATCCCTTATCCATTACCATGGTTACACCTTGATTTCTGGGTTTCTCTGTACGCGTTGGGATAAACGGTAAAGTAAAGTTTAAATCATTCATCTATAGACAATGTTACAAAATCTTGATCGTCAAGTAAATTTGGATTAATCTCAAATAATTGTTTTGCCTTAGTTTGATCAAAGGCAATATATTCAGTGAATAAAGCTAAGGCCGTTTGTTTTTGACCTAAGATCCAACTCAAATTAATTTCCAATAATACTGCGATCGGATTAATATTATTATTTTTTTGTATAAACTCTTGCAAAAAACTCAGCGCTGCACCTGAAGATGATTTAGATTTGAATGCGATAAAATCGGTCAAACAATCCTCATCATTTTCATCTAATGCTAAACTGCTCAAATAGTAGCGTTCCGCCGCTTCCATATCTTCAAGTTTTTCATAAGCACCTGCTAGTACATGATGTATAGCAGCATTTTCAGGGTCAAAATCCAAGGCCTTATGGATCAAAACGATTCCTTCTTGTGTTCGTCCTTCTAAATCTTCAATAATTCCAAGACCCAACCAAGCTTCAGGAAGCATAGGAGCAAGTGCTAGACTCAATTGATAATAGTGTTTAGAAAGTTCAAATTCATTCAATTGTTCATGAGCCTCACCAATATAACAGAGCGCCATAGCATCCTCGCCATCTAACTCCATACATTTTTGAAAGCGATCAATTGCTTGATGGTATTTTTCCATCGATAAATAGGCATTACCCATATTAAAATAAACAGGACCAAAATCCGCATTTATTAATATCGAATAATCGTATGCCCAAATTGCTTTTTCAAAATTCTCCGATTTAGAGAATGCATTACCCAAATTATACCAAGCGGTAAAAGAATAAGGATTTTCATCAATAAAATCAGAATAACACTTAATTGCTTTTTCATAATCACCTAATTGGTCATAACAAAAAGCGATTTCATATAAAGCACCTTCGTTTTGGGGATTACATTTTAATGCTTCCAACAAAACTTTAGCAGCATCTTTGTAATTATTCATGTTCTGATATTCCATTGAAATATCTAAGTAAACATCATCACGATCTTCAGGATCACATAGCGGTAAAGCCAACTTAAAATAACGAATAGCATTTTTTGAATCACGCAATTGACTAAAAAGAGCTGCTTTAGTCAAATACAATTCTATATTTTCAGGAATTACTTTTTCTAAGGAGCTAATCAATTCCATTGCTTCCGTTAAGAGACCCATACCACTATAGGACTGGGCCAATCTTAATTTAAATAGGGGATTGTATTGAAATTGATATACGCCTATTTCTGAAGCGCTTTTTGCTTTTGAATAGTGTCCATTGATAAGAAAATGATCAATAATTGCTTCTAAACGATCACTATCCATGAAACCAATAGTGTCGCCTTTTAAATGCGCTTCGAATTGCTCCAAATCTTCATTTAAATTACCTTCAGAAAAATCATCGTCGTCCTCGTCGAACATGCTTTTAATTTTCTATAAAATTATTGAGTTTAATCGAGTAAAGCACGATGAACAAGTAATTTATTATCAACAATCTAGAATAAAAAAAGTTGAAAACAATTTATATAACAGTGCCAGAAAAAATTAAAATGAAAAGATCACTTTAATACTTACATTTCGACCGCGATTAAACACTCCTATATCTCCTGTTTTTTGATTCACTTCTGCATATTTCAATCTACTCAAATGACTTTGGTACGCAACATTGGTCAAATTATCTATGGACAAACTAAATTTAATTTGTTGTGACTTTTGTTTCGCTTGAAATGTGGTAGTTGCTGCTAAATTTATTAGCGTGTAAGCAGGTGTTGCTGTTTCTGTATTGGAGCTGCTCAAATAACGCAATTGCGCCAAGGTATGCACTGTAGCAACGGAGATATTGCTTTGCTTAAATCGATCCACTTTTTGAAATACACTAAAGCGCAATTCCCCTTGATATTGAGCGGCAGGAATTGTAGGTAAATATGCTTTTGATTCCCCTAATTGCTGAGCGTTTACCATAGAAAATGAATTTTCTATATGCAACCAATCCCATGGATGTGGATGAACATCAATGGTAAGTTCCCCACCATATAGCAATGCTTTAGATTGCATAAATTGATAAGCAATTGAAGGATCATTTAGATCAACTATCGAGTCTAAACCTTGTGAATTTAATAATTTTGATGCAAAAATATAATTACTAATTAGATTTGAAAAAGGTGTTAATTCAATGGAAATATGATCCTTTGATACGCCATACGACAAATCTAATTGATGACTGATTTCAGCTTTCAAGTTGGAATTTCCATATTCATATCGAAGAGAACCCTCATGTCTGCCATTTGAAGATAATTCAGCTAAACTAGGTGCTCGAAATCCTCTTGAAAAATTTACTTTTAATTGCTGATTTTCATTAATCAGATACACCAATCCTAAACTTCCAGAAAAACCGATGAACGAATACTTATTTGCTAAAAACTTGGTCACTACAGTGCTGTCAATAAAACTTACGACAACTCCATTACTGTCTAAATTTAGTGCGAAGGAATTCACTGAGCGCCTGTCTATTCTCAGTCCACCCGCTAATTTCCATTGCTTACTCTTATTGTTTTGAAAATAAATAAAACTACCCAAATCATGTGATACATATGCGGGAATTAAAAATTCAATTCCTTTATTCTCATTGGATTGTATCATTTGACTAAGCCCAAGAGAAAATTCCCATCCTTTATGTGGGTTGAAATTGATTCTTGAATTCCAATTGAAGGTATTCAAATTAAAAAAGAGATCTATTTCATCTGGATTTAGAATCGATCCATATTCTTTTCTCTTATTGTTTTGAAAGGAAAGGTCTAAATAGATTACCTGTTTTTTAAGCCTAAAAAAATTATTACTTGCAATTCTTTGATGCGCAACATTTTGATGAGGCCAAGCAAGTCCGTAAGAATTTAATTCTTTATTAGTTGCTGCCATTAAATTGGTCCCGCCCGAACCATCTAGAACCTCGTGAACAAATGCACCTGAACTATCTCTCTCACCTTCTACCATGTTAAACGATGCATTATAAGAACTTAAGCTTAGATGCGTGAAACCCCATTTTTTATCTAAACCAAGATAAACATTACCATTAATTTCATTAAAACCAGAATTTAATACTTTTCCATCCTTACTGTTTTTATAATTACCTGCCAATTTACTACTCCCTTGAACACGCCACTGAAAATCATCTTTATGACCAGATAGACGAATAGACTGAGCAATCAAGTTAGCATTGGATTGATAATTTGTAGTAAAATTACCTTGCACACCATTTTTTTTCATGGATAAGGATGGTAAAAAATTAATCACACCAGCAATGGCATCAGAACCATACATTAAACTACCTGGACCTTTAATAATTTCAACGCGCTCGATGCTATATTCATCAATTTCCACTCCATGTTCATCTCCCCATTGTTGACCTTCTTGTCGCATTCCATTATTCAATACAAGAACCCTATTATATCCCAAGCCTCTTATTACAGGTTTAGAAATCCCTGATCCAGTTGAAATCTGATTCACTCCCGGTGTTCGACTGATGGCATCAATTAAATTGGTAGCGCCTTTACCATCAAGTTCAGATAAGTTTAAAGATTTTATACTTAGTGGACTCATGCGAAAATCAGTGGCTCGCACAACACCGGTAACAATAAATTCCTGAAATTCCAGCACATTGGTTTTCAGAATAATGGTCATTGCAGTATCAACATCCATATCAAGCTGGAGGATTTGATTTTTAAATCCCTCTTTTTGAAAGGATAAGACATAAGTGCCTTTAGAAACATCTGCAAATTCAAAGGCACCATTGGCATCACTTTGTGTTACTCGTTCGAGATTTGAAACAAAAATTTTAACTCCGGATATAGCTTGATTGGTGTTTTCTGCAAGCACTTTACCTCGGATATTCAACTGCGCTACAACAGCAAATTGTAGCGCTAGGAAAACTCCTAAAACATATAATTTTGACATATGACATTTTCTTTAAAAACTAGGCAATAGCCTTAAAATAGACCTGAATTCCCTCAAAAGAGAATACAATAATTAATTTATAAAGGAATGTGGTGGAGCTCGAAGTCCATGTTGGGAAATAAATTTACCAATTTTAGCACGAGAGGCTAAAACAATAACTTTTTGAAGCCTATTGGGATTGGCTTTAAACTTAAAACTAAAAGGTAAAGATGCGGTGGTAAGATCATAATCACAGACAAAACAGGAACCTGATTCCATTTTGTCTTTCGTTACATTAGTATCTACATGGTGCTTACATTCGTGCCATAAAGACCTTGGACTTAGAAGTACAAAGAAATTTAAAAGTAAAAGTAAGGCGAGTAGATTCTTTATCATTTATAGCAAGGCTTCAATAATTTTATCCATACTATAACCTTCAGCTTCTGCTTTATAATTTTTGACAAGACGATGTCTCAGAATAGGCAAGGCAACAGCTTTAACATCTTCAATATCCGGAGAGTATTTCCCTCTCATGGCAGCATGACATTTAGCGCCAATAATTAAATATTGAGAAGCTCTTGGGCCAGCACCCCATGTAATATATTTCTTAGTGATTTCAGGAGCGTTATCTGTATTTAAGCGTGTGCTTGTAACCAAATTAACTGCATATTCCAATACATTGTCTGCAACTGGAATTCTACGAATAAGATCTTGATATTCTATAATTTCTTGTCCAGAAAGCACTGGATTAACCTTAACATTATAATCAGATGTTGTTGATTTTACAATCGCCATTTCCTCAATAAATGAAGGATAATCGACCCAAATATTAAACATAAATCTATCCAACTGAGCCTCTGGCAATGGGTAAGTTCCTTCTTGTTCAATCGGATTTTGAGTTGCCAATACAAAGAAAGGAGCATCAAGCGGATAACTAGTTCCTCCGGCAGTAACACAGCGTTCTTGCATCGCTTCAAGTAAAGCTGATTGCGTTTTAGGCGGAGTACGATTTATCTCATCTGCAAGGACCATATTAGTAAATAATGGGCCTTTTATAAACTTAAAATTTCTGGTCTCATCCAAAATTTCAGCTCCAATAATGTCGGATGGCATTAAATCTGGGGTAAATTGAATACGACTAAAACCTAAACCTAAAGATTGAGAGATGGTATTTACAAGTAAAGTTTTGGCCAAACCAGGTACACCTACTAGCAGACAGTGTCCACGAGAAAACATAGAAATAAGCACTTGATCAACTACCTCATCTTGACCAATAATAACCTTGTGTATTTCTTGTTTTAGTTGCTGTACATGAGCAACAAATGCATCCAATTTTTCCTTATCTGACATATATTTTTATTTAGAAAACCAATTCAATCTAAAATCACAATCCGAATAACTTTCATCAATTCTAAAATAAGCATTTCCCATTTTAGACTTCAACCAAGCATCCGTTGTTTTAATTTTTTTATCATTTTCAGCAGCCCTCTTAATTAAAGCATAATCATCCGTTAAATTTGCTTTGTGAGCAGGATAACGCTCCATTAAACGAACAATTCGAATCCCTTGCTTACGCTCATAAATATCCGTGTATAAATTTGGTGAAGTAACATCACCTTTTTCCATAGCATCTGTAAGCAAATAAATTTGTTGATCTACCTCATTTAAATCTTCCATATCCCAAGTTTGTTCGCCGGAAATAGGATTGGTGATAATACCATGATTTTGGCGTGTCATATCATCATTTGAAAAACGAGTAACAGCTTGATCCCAAGTAATAGCATTTTGCTTTAATAGTTTAAAACAAGAGTCCATTTTTGTAGCTGCTATATCGAGTGCTTCGTTGCTGAATTCAGGTCTTTTAAGAATGTGTAAACAAACATAATCATCCCCTTTACGACTTACCAATTTAATAATGTGATATCCAAAATCTGTTTCAATTACATCTGAAACCTCGCCTGGTTTTAATTTAAATACAGTAGCCTCAAATTGTGGAACCATCATGCCTTTTGATGCAGCAATTTTACCACCTAATTGTGCACTTCCTAAATCGTCTGAATTAATTCGAGCTTGAGTTTCGAAGGACTTTCCATAATCGACAATATCAACACGAACTAATTTTAATTTCTGTAAAGCAAGTGCTTTATCTTCTTTTGTAATTTTAGGATAACAAACAATTTGCTGAAATCCTAACTTCATATTTATATAAGGAATACTATCAACAACCAAGGCGCTGAAATAAGATGCGACCTCCTTTGGAGTAACAGTTACCTCCGCCGTTATTGTTCTTTGCATTTCTTGCGCCAACAATTTATCCTTGATCACGGTGCGGAACTCATTCTTGATATCGGTTATAGATTTGCCATAAAAAGCTTCTAGTTTCTCTCTACTTCCAATTTGATTTTGAATGATACGCAAACGATTTTCCATTTCAGAATCAACCTGTTCATCTGAAATTTCAATACTATCAAGTTTTGCTTGATTTAAAAATAATTGTTCGCACATTAATTGCTCAAGAACAGTACATTCCAAATTTCTATCCGCCGTGATTCCAGCTTGAATAGCTTGTAATTTTTGATTTTCTATGTCAGAGTATAAGATAATATTATCTCCAACCTGAGCAATAATTTTATCTACCACTTTTGGTTGAGCAATAGAATTTACCGCAATAAAGAAAACATAAAATAGGATTAGATAAATTCTCATCAATTACTTCCTAAAGAATAAAGAACATTTTTATCTACCGTCACATTATGTTTTTTTCTAAGGTCTTCCAACCAATTTTTCTCTAAGTAATTTTGATAATCAGAAGTAGCAGCACCTTTAGCTTCAGAAAATTCTTTTTTCATCACTGGCAAATTCTCTTTCACCATTACCACATAGAATTTTCCTTCAAATTCATACATTGGATTTAAACCTTTATTAAATGATTTACCTTTAATCGAAGGCGTATTTTCAAAGTCAAATTTATTCATCTTTACTTTTAGATTCAACTCAGAATCTTTATTGATAAGATCCAGAACATGCTTTGAATTTATCGTATCATTTTTTAGCATTGTCCCTACTTTAACCGCTATATCACGGGTCAAACATTCGTAGATGGTCGCATCTAAACGAACAGGCCATTGATAATTATTTCTGTTGTCATTGAAGAAACTACGCAAACCGCTTGTATCCTTCACTGCTTTATTCCACACCTTATCAGACATCACTTCATAAAGAAGAATTCCATCATGATATTCATTTACCAAAGCTTTATATTCAGGATATTTTTTAATAAGATTACTTTCTTCATAAGATAGAATAGCACTTTTTTCCCAATTTTTATATTGACTAGCAACAACTCTTGAAGCATCATCCTTTTTAATACCACGATAATTCTTCACTAAGAAATCAGCAAAATCTTTTTGAGTAAACTTCTTACCATCGATCGAAAACAAGACCTTATTTGATTTTAATTTTGCAGCAGACCATTTTCCAATAAAGTAAGTAGAGTCAAGATTGGAATTGAACCACTTTAGATTTTTAGATCCTGTATTGGTATAAGCATAACGCACTTTTAATTTCGCTACAAAAGAATCCTGTGTTTTTTTAGAACGCTCATCTTTGTTAACCTTTGTTTGAATTTCTTTTTTAATTGCAGAAAAAGCTTGAACATCTTTCCATTCTATGCGCTTAATAATATGGTAACCATATTCTGTTTTAATGGGAGCACTCATATCGCCATCATTTTTTAAGGCATATGCAGCATCTTCAAACGCAGGCACCATGCGTTGTGTAGTTCCTGTTCCAAAGGCCGGAAGTTCTCCACCTTTCTTAGTAGTCCCAGCATCGTCAGAATGAAGTGTAACCATTTGCTCCCAATTTTCACCCGTCATTAATTTTGCATAAATCTCATTGATCTTTTTCTGTGCATTATCTTTAGTTTCTTGAGTAGCTTCTTTACCTGTACTGATCATCAAATGCGCTACTCTCATGGTTCCACGCGCCGGACGCACATCAGTAACTTTTAGAATATGGTAACCGAAACGAGTTCTAAACGGATTTGAAACGGATCCAACCTTAGTATTGTAAGCCATATCTTCAAATGGATAAACCATTTGAAATGCTGTGAAATAACCTAAATCGCCACCATTATTCATAACAGAAGGATCTTCTGAACCTGTTTTCATTTTAGCAACAGAGGCAAAATCTTCACCTTTTTCAATTCTTGCTTTCAAGCCTAACAACCTGTTGTAAGCGATCAAAGTATCTGCTGGAGCAGCATTTGGATCCAAACGAAGTAAAATATGAGAAGCTCTAACTTCTGTTTTAGTGCGTTCGTAAGCTTCCTTAACCAATGCTTCATTTTGAGCAGAATCAATTAAATAAGGCAAAGCCAATTGCTTGCGATATCCTTCTAATTCTTTATTCAATTTTGGAATAGTATCATACCCAAGCGCTTCGGCTTCAGCGACCTTTAATTTAAATTTTTGAAATAAATCCATGTACTCATCTAAAGATACTTTATCATATTTAGGGTTTGGATTATTTTTAAGATAGATTTGAAGAAACTCACTTTTAGTGACTCCTTTTCCATCAATGCTCATTACAATTGACTCTTTTTGAGAGAAACTATTTGCTGCCAAAAAAATGGCTAGGGTTAAAAATATTGACTTCATATATTATAAACTGTAATTAATAATTATTTATTTCAAACTGTAATTAGGTGCTTCTCTGGTGATCGTAACATCATGAGGATGAGATTCTCGAATTCCAGCAGTTGTTATGCGGACAAAACGAGCACCTTTCAATTTCTCAATAGAAGGAGCGCCACAGTAACCCATACCCGCTCTCAATCCTCCAATAATTTGATACATTACCTCATTCATATTTCCTTTGTAAGGAACCCTACCTGAAATTCCTTCTGGAACTAATTTTTTAATATCATCCTCTGCATCTTGAAAATAACGGTCTTTCGAACCCAATTGCATGGCTTCAATTGATCCCATTCCACGATAAGATTTGAATTTTCTTCCTTCATAAATGATGGTTTCTCCTGGCGACTCTTCTACTCCCGCAAACATGGAACCTAACATTACGCTATCAGCTCCTGCAGCAATTGCTTTGACGATGTCGCCCGTATAGCGAATTCCACCATCAGCAATAACAGGAACACCTGAACCTTCAATTGCTTTGGCAACCTCATTGATGGCAGTAAGTTGAGGAACACCAACACCGGCAATGATTCTAGTAGTACAAATTGAACCCGGTCCAATTCCAACCTTAATTGCATCAGCACCAGCAGCAACCAAATAGCTTGCAGCATCAGCCGTAGCAACATTTCCTACCACAACATCTAAATTCGGGAATTTTTCTTTAACCGCTTTTAATTGTTCCACCACTCCTTTGGTATGACCATGAGCAGTATCAATAACCACAGCGTCAACACCAGCTTCAACAAGAGCCGTTACTCTTTCTATTGTATCGAAAGTAACTCCAACTGCTGCTGCAACGCGCAAGCGACCTAAAGTGTCTTTACATGAAATTGGATGCTCGCGCACCTTGATAATATCTCTGTAAGTAATCAAACCAATCAATCTCATTTGAGCATCAACGACTGGTAATTTTTCAATTCTTTTTTCTTGTAAAATCCCTTCTGCAGTAGCTAAATCTGTTCCATCACAAGTGGTAATAATATTTTCAGAAGTCATAATCTCCCTGATCGGGCGATTCATATTTTTCTCAAATCGTAAATCTCTATTGGTTAAAATTCCTTTCAATATGTGATTATCATCAATTACCGGAATTCCTCCAATACTGTGTTCCTTCATGATTTTTAAGGCATCACTCACAAGAGCAGTTTCAGGAAGTGTAATAGGATCTATAATCATTCCACTTTCAGAGCGCTTTACTTTTCTAACATGCATTGCTTGTTCAACAATCGTCATGTTTTTATGAATCACACCAATTCCTCCTTGTTGCGCTATAGAGATAGCCAATTTGAATTCAGTAACCGTATCCATTGCTGATGAAACGATTGGCGTATTCAAAACAATGTTTCGTGAGAATTTACTTCCCAATGACACATCGCGTGGAAGCACCTCTGAATACGCAGGCACCAATAACACATCATCATAAGTAAGCCCTTCGGAAATTTTATTTAAATTATCTAACGACATTTTTGAAGCTATTTTGTAGTAAATTCTTGCAAAAATACAAAAAAAAGATCGAGAAAAATAATGTGATTTCGCTTCAATTATGTTAATATTTTCAAAAATAAACTGAGATGCGTCAAAAAATTCTTAATCTTGTTCTTACTATGAAAAAGTATCTACTTCTTCTTCCTATTTTAATGTGTTGCACCTTAAAAATTTATGGTCAGCAAAAAGCGCTAGATTCAACCAAGATTATCCAACTTTCTGGAGTAGTAGTTTCTGAGATTGATTTAAATGCCATTCCATATGTTACGGTTTACAACAAAACTAAAAGACATGGGGTAATATCAGATTATTTCGGTTTTTTCTCTTTAGTTTCTTTTCCTGGTGATACCCTTTACTTTTCAAATCAAGGATACAATACTTCAAGTTACATTGTTCCGGACACCCTCAAAGAAAATAGATACAGTATTATTCACATGTTGACCAGAGATGCGCAGCAAATTCAAGAAGTTACGGTTTATCCATGGCCTTCTCGCGAAGAGTTTGCTAGATATTTTGTAGAAATGAAGCCTTATGAAGACGCTATGCGTAGAGCACAACGCGAATTATCAGGTGAATCACTTGCATTTGTTGCTGCGCGATTGGATGCAGACGCATCACTTGCATCAGGTAATGCATACAACCAAAGGAATACACGCTTGTATACCAACGGACAATTGCCTGTAAACAATCTTTTTAACCCTTATTCTTGGGGTAAGTTAATCAGTGACTGGAAAGAAGGGAAATTAAGCCGACAATAGTTTAGTGCTTCATTACTGGGTAACATAAGAAGTATTTCTCTACCGGTTGTGCCAAGGCAGAAATATTCAAGTTATCTGAAGCCATTGACAGATCCACTATAGTTCCATTTTTCATGAGAACATTAATATTTTGTTTGTCCTGATTGTAGGCTTTATTCGTTAGAATATCATGATATACGAAGAAATCAACTTCTTCATCAGTAACTCCTAAAGCAGATTTCACCATTTCTTTTTCAAATTGAATTCTATCTTGACTAAAGGGGGTTCGGGCAATTTCAATTTTAAACAAATCTCTATTGACTAGTGCTGTCGACAAATAGGCCAAGACTTTATCATCCGAATCTTGCCAAACTTTAATAGCACTCATAATATCGTAATCATCTAAGCGGGCAAACTTTTCCAATACAGAAGTATCATCCAAAAAGTCCTTTTTCTTTACATCATGTTCCAAGAAATACTGCAAGGACGGACTAGAAAAAACTTGTTTGCCATTTTTCGCACACCATTTAGCACGACGCAAAGCATGAATCAACATAAATTCAGCCGAAACAACTGTTTTATGCAAATAAACCTGCCAATACATTAAACGCCGGGCAACGATGAATTTTTCTACAGAATAAATTGCTTTTTCCTCTAAAACTAAATTTCCATTATGGACATTCAACATTTCTATCAGACGATCAGAGCCAATGATTCCCTCGCTTACCCCGCTGTAAAAACTATCTCTATTTAAATAATCCAAGCGATCCATATCCAATTGAGAAGATACCAATTGATATAAAAAGGGCTTACTGTATTCGTTTTTAAATATGAGGTGTGCTCGTTTTAAGTCATCCCCAAAAACATCCGTTAGGCGCTCAATAAAATATCCGGAAATATCTTCGTGACTCACATCGGAAACAATATCATATTCTAAAGCATGACTAAAAGGTCCATGGCCAATATCATGTAAAAGAATGGCCAATAAAACAGCTCTTTCTTCATCAATCGTAATTTCATGTCCTTTTCTACGGATGGTTGCAATCGCAAGCGACATCAAATGCATTGCTCCAAGTACATGATGAAAACGCGTATGTAAAGCTCCCGGATATACGAGGTGACTTAATCCCAATTGCATAATGCGACGCAAGCGTTGCATATAGGGATGTTCCAGTACATCAAAAATTAATTCATCAGGAATGGAAATAAATCCATAGACTGGGTCGTTAATAATTTTCTTTTTGTTGTTACGAAGTTGATTCGGGCGCAAATGATTACTTTTAAAAATTCTATTCAAATCTATTAAAAATAAGCCAAATGCAAGGAAAAATTCTGTGGGCAGACGATGAAATTGAATTATTGAAGCCACATATTCTATTTTTAGAGTCGAAGGGATACCTTGTAGAGGCTGTTACCAATGGATCTGATGCCATTGACAAAGCAATGGAAAACGCCTATGATATTATTTTTCTAGATGAAAATATGCCAGGTCTTTCTGGATTGCAGACTTTAGCACAAATAAAAGAGGCCATTCCATTAGTTCCAATCGTAATGATTACCAAAAGTGAAGAAGAATATATCATGGAAGAGGCTATTGGAAGTAAAATTGCCGACTATCTTATCAAGCCAGTAAATCCAAATCAAATACTGCTTAGCATAAAAAAGAATTTGGATCATAGTAAATTGATCTCTCAAAAAACAAATTCTTCCTATCAGCAAGATTTTAGACAATTAGGCATGGTGCTTAATGGCAGAATGGGAATTAATGAATGGAAAGATTTATATTCCAAATTAGTCTATTGGGAATTGGCTTTAGAAAAAATCGAAGACTCAGGAATGCGGGAAATTCTGGAATTACAGAAAAAAGAAGCCAATCATCTTTTTGCAGATTTCATTGAAGACAACTATCTCGATTGGCTCAACGGTACGGAAGCAGCACCCGACATGATTTATAATGCGATCAAAAATGATATTTCACCCCTTTTAGGAAAAGAAAAAATCGCAGTATTGGTGATTGATAATTTGCGCTTTGATCAATGGAAAATGGTAGAGCCACTTTTTGCACGCTACTTTACAAAAGAAGAAGAAAAAATTATTTTTTCCATTTTACCAACTGCAACACATTACGCTAGAAATTCATTTTTTGCAGGATTATTACCTTCAGAAATAGAGAAGAAATTCCCGCAATTTTGGAGAAATGAAGAAGATGAGGGAGGAAAGAATATGTTTGAAAAAGAACTCTTAGAAACCAATTTGAAACGATTGGGCAAAAATATCAAATGGAGTTATAATAAAATTACCAATTTGGAGGCGGGGAAAAAATTAAACGACCAATTCAATCAAATAAAAGATAACGACGCCAATTTCATAGTCTATAATTTTGTGGATATGCTTTCGCATGCCCGAACAGAAATGGAAGTGATTCGAGAATTGGCATCAGATGAAGCAGCGTATAGATCCATTACTGTTTCTTGGTTAGAGCACTCTCCCCTATTTGAAATCATTAAGAAAATTGCGGATGCAGGGATTAAACTAATTATAACGACAGATCACGGGACAATTAAAGTGAATAACCCTGTGAGAATTGTAGGTGAAAAAAACACCAATAGCAATTTAAGATATAAAGTAGGAAGAGGATTAAATTATAATGCTAAGGAAGTTTTCGCAGTTGCTAACCCTCAAGATGCTTTTTTACCTAAAATTAGAATGTCAAGCGAATTTGTTTTTGCTCGGGAACAAGACTTTTTTGTGTATCCAAACAATTACAATCATTTCGCAAATTATTACCAGAATACTTTTCAGCATGGTGGAATTTCATTGGAAGAGGTTTTAATTCCATATGTGGTTTTGAAAGCTAAAGTATGAAGCGCAGCTCGAATACTATAATAGAGTTAGAGGTTGGACTTAGAGGTTAGAGCGCATCTCGACTTACTTCGGCCCTTCGACAGGCTCTGGGGAGTCCAAGCTCAGCACAAGTCGCTCGATGAGCTTCTCGAAAGACACGGAACCCTCGATGCGCTATTCTTGATTAAAAAACACACCAACTAAAAAGCCCTCCCCCTCCAAAGGGGGAAATCTTTTTTTATCAACTTTGCAATAGGGCGATTTTGAAGCTCCTAGCATTTGTTATTAGCAAAGCCTATAAAATCATTTGTCAGCATCCAATATATAAATTGAGGTTGTAAAATTTTTAGAGAAAATATTATATTATTTAGATAGATTCAAAATAAGGAATATGTAACTTTGTACTCAACTATGAGCGCTTTGCAAAATCTTCCTTTTAATGTTCGAGAAATCCGCGAACAATTCCCTGCCTTGAGACAGCAAGTTTACGGGAAGAACCTAATCTATTTTGATAATGGCGCTACCTCCCAAAAACCTCAGCTGGTTTTGGATGCTATCAACCATTATTATTCAAAAGAAAATGCAAATATTCATAGGGGCGTTCATTATTTAAGTCAGCGCGCTACAACTGAATATGAAGCAGCAAGAACTAGAATTCAAAAGCGACTCAACGCAAAGTCATCCAACGAAATTATTTTCACAAAAGGAACTACTGACGGAATAAATCTGGTAGCGTCCTCTTTCGGGAATATGTTACAAGCTGGAGATGAAATTATTATTTCAGCGATGGAACATCACTCCAATATTGTTCCTTGGCAAATGCTTTGCGAAAGAAAAGGACTTTTTTTACGCGTTATTCCAATCAATTTTGAAGGTGAAATTCTTCAGGATGAATACGAAAAACTACTTTCGAAGAAAACAAAATTAGTAGCGATTACCCATATTTCTAATACGCTAGGAACGGTAAATCCAATCAAGGAGATGATTGCTAAAGCACACAATGTTGGTGCAAAATTTTTAGTTGATGGCGCCCAAAGTATTCAGCACATGTCCATTGATGTTAGGGATTTAAACTGTGATTTTTTCGTGTTTTCAGGTCACAAGGTGTTTGGACCAACTGGAATTGGAGTTTTGTATGGGAAAGAAGATCTTTTAGATCAAATGCCTCCTTACCAAGGTGGTGGCGACATGATTGCAAAAGTTACCTTTGAAAGAACTACCTACAATGAATTGCCATATAAATTTGAAGCAGGAACTCCACATATTGCTGGTGGAATTTGTTTGGGTAAGGCATTTGAGTATATAGAATCTATAGATTTTAAGGCCGTTGAAGTCCACGAAAGAGCCTTAGCAGATTATGCCTCTCAAGTATTGGAAACCTTTGAGGGATTGACCATTATTGGTGATGCCAAAAATAAAACCAGTGTGGTTTCCTTTTCATTAAAGGATCTGCATCCTTTTGATATTGGAACGCTCTTGGACAAACAAGGTATTGCAGTGAGAACAGGACATCATTGCACCCAACCGTTGATGGATTTTTATAAAATTCCTGGGACAGTTCGTGCCTCATTTGCTTTTTACAACACTATTGAAGAAATAGATGCATTTGTAATTGCCCTCGAACGCAGTCTTAACATGTTAAAATAAGCAGCATGGAGACCTCGATGGACATCAATAAAATACAAGAAGAAATCATCAGCGAATTTGAAATGTTCGATGATTGGATGGAAAAATATGAATACCTCATCGAATTAGGTAAAGATCTCCCCATCATTGCAGAAGAACTTAAAACAGAGGACAGACTTATTGAAGGTTGTCAATCTAGGGTTTGGTTAAACGCTGCCTTAATTGACGGGGGAATGTCTTTTTCAGCAGATTCAGACGCGATTATTACCAAAGGAATTATAGGTTTATTGATTCGCGTTATGAACCACCAGAAACCGGAAATTATTGCAAGTAATGATTTGTTTTTCATTAAAGAAATTGGATTGCAGGAACACCTTTCACCTTCTCGTTCTAATGGATTGTTAGGAATGGTAAAAAGAATGAAATTAGAAGCTATTAAAAGTTTAAACAAAAAATAAATTAAGTTGAATGGAGCACACTAATGCTGACTTAGAGGAAAAAATTGTTGCTATAATGAAAACAATTTACGACCCAGAAATCCCTGTCGATGTTTTTGAATTGGGTTTGATTTATGAAGTTAAAATTTCACCAACTTTCCATGTAGATATCGACATGACCTTGACCTCCCCTAATTGTCCGGTGGCAGAATCCTTACCAAAGGAAGTTGAAGATAAGGTGGCTAGCGTAGATGGAGTTGAAAGCGCAAAGGTTCATATTGTTTTTGACCCACCTTGGGACAAAGATATGATGAGCGAAGAGGCAAAATTGGAATTGGGTTTCCTTTAAACGGAATTATATCAAGGCTTCAGTCTGAATGTTGAAATAAAATTTCTTTTGGCATGAAAGTTGAAAAAAAAATAACTTTACCAAAGGAAATAAATTTGGACAAAGCTAGTTACTAAGCGCTTGCTAGAAACTATAATTCCTTTAAACCCATTCTTATGAGAAATTACCTTTTCATCATTTCAATAGCAATTTCCCAAATACTTACCGCTCAAAACAGAAACACTTTCACTGTTGGCATGAGCTCTGGTATTGGAAAAACTAAGAGCACCTTCTTTAGTGGCGATAAACCGCTAGACAATCTTTCTAATATTCACACAGCGCTAAACCTGAGCTACGGAATAAAACTTCCAAAAAATCTTAGTTGCGACCTCAATTTTAGCATAGAAAACATGAGTTATTTCCCTTATCCAAATTATATAGGCAGGTGGAATTCTGGATCACAATTGAGCAGTGAACTGGGTGCTGGATTGTGCTATAAAGTTCCAATTAAAAATAACGCTTTGTCGATAGGTCTTAACGGAGGTGCAAGGTTAACGGGGCTTTCTAATTCTAGCTACCAAACATCCATGGAATTTTCATATTCAAAAACAACTTATCATTTTGATCAAAAAGTAAATCCTTTCGTGAAGCTGCAATTAAGTTATGAATTCCCCCTTAAGAATAAAGATTTACTAGGAATTGATTTAAGTTACAAGCAATCTTTTCACCCGATTTATAACATGGAATATACAAGTTATGACTTCAATTCTACTTCCTATGGCAACTACAAGTACGCAGGAAACAGTGTTCATTTGGGCCTACATTATACTTGGACCAAAAATAAAAAAAACGCTGAAATAGCAACTTTCATGATGGATAGTGTAGATCGCAAAGCAGCTAAAAAAATAATGGCTACAAAAAATCGGTTTCAATCTTCGAATGCTGTATTAATTCAACTGCATCAGGGTGGATTTATGAATCAATCAAAGATCATGAATAATACAGATAAAGTATTTAAAAACGCTTCCGCACCGAGTTCCAGTATTCGATTAAACGCTTCTATTGGTTGGAAAAATAATTGGTCTTTTGAACCCGGCATTTCAGTTGATTCCTATTGGTTGTGGTTGCATGATCAAAAATACGGGACGGGATATAGCGGATCCAATCTATTCAATTTATTTACGGTTGATTTAGGCATGAAAAGAAGAATGCTTTCCTTTCCAAAAAGCAATAGATATTTGTGTAATTTAAATGGTGGAATTTCCTTTTCCTACTTAAATGGCAGTGGCGGTGGATCAGGATCTTCTACTTCCTTCGACCCGAATACTGGTCAAGCCATTTTATCCTATAACTATTCCTACCAATACAACAACAAAATATTTCCTTTGGCATATATCGGAGTAAGTAAAGACCTTCGATTAAGTAAGCACTTTCTTTTTACCATAGCGTACCGTCATCAGTTTGGCTTAAGCAGAGGGATGATAATTCCTTTTAACTATACAGTAGCCAATCAAGCAACCGTTATCTCCCATATTAGAGTGAATGGAAATGCCGATTGTCTAAGTTTTGGACTGACTTATCGATTCAATAATAAAAGGATCATTTGCAGGGCCTTGTGAAACAATTATTTTGATTTCTTAAAGGAATAGCGTACTCTTTTCCCTTGAATACTATCATAGAATTCAAATTCTAAATCTGACTTGGTCAACAAAAACAAGCGACTGTGCAGCGTGTCATTTCCATTTACAAGATTGAATTCTTGTTTATCTAGATCCAAATAGTAATTTCCATTCACCGCAAACGAATCATAAAAAGTACCATAAAGGCCGGGGAAAGATGCATTAACGCTTCCTGAGGCAAGCTGATTGTTTTTAAATTCAAAGTTACCTTGTGGAGCGAAATCATAAAAAGTGAAATCATTTTTATCCTTGAGCATTACCGTCTTTATAGTCCAAGAACCAAGGATGACTTTATTATATTGTTTTACTTTATCGCAAGAAAAGAATAAAAAAACTGAACAAAGAAAGATCATTTTTTTCATGCTGTTAAATAAAAGCTAGAGAAGTTAATGATTTCATCGCCACCTTTATCGATAAAGGATCAATATCAAATTTTGGATGATGCACGCCATAATTTACCGTTCTTGCGCTAACTGCAACACCAACCCGATAAAAACAAACAGGCACTAAATGACTGTAAAAAGCGAAGTCTTCAGCGGTCATACGCAAGGCCAATTCTGCTACCTTTTCGTGACCAAGCATCAGCTGAAATTGCTCCCTAACCTGCTTCGTTAGCGCAGGATTGTTTTCCAAATAGGGATAACCTTTTTCAATATGGACCTCGATTTCTCCTTTATATTTAAGCGCGATGGCTTTAAAATTATCGTTCATTATTTCATGGGCTCTTGACCTCCAAGCTTCATTCATTGTCCGGAAAGTACCTTTTAATTGCGCCGAAGATGGAATGACATTGGTAGCGCCCTGCGCTTCTAAAAATCCAAAACTTACCACATGAGGCACAGTATCTGGTTGTTCTAGATCTAATAAATTTTTAGTTGTCAGGACAATTTCAGATGCAATTTCAATTGGATTAACACAATTTTGAGGAATCGCTCCATGTCCACCAACACCGTGAATAGTCAAATGGATTTCATCGCTAGAAGCCATGTACAAGCCTTCACGAACCCCAACTTTTCCTGTTTCCATATCCGGAAAAACATGCAGGGCAAACATATGTTTCACTTTTGGATTTTCTAACACCCCGTCAGCAATCATTAAAGTTGCCCCTCCAGGATTCATTTCTTCACCTGGTTGAAAGATTAATTTAACAGGATGTGGTAATTCATTTTTTAATCCTTGTAATATTTCCGCTACTCCCAGAAGAACAGAGGTGTGAAAATCGTGACCACAAGCATGCATAACACCTTCATTCAAGGACTTATAAGGCACTTCATTTTCTTCATGAATCGGTAAAGCATCAAGATCGGCCCGAAAAGCAATACATTCTTGATCCATATCATGGTGAATCCCTCTAATAATACCAAGGACTCCCGTACCACCCACATGAGTTTTATGTTCTATTCCAAGCTCCTTTAATTTAGAAGAAACAAATGCCATCGTTTCCACTTCTTGAAAAGAAAGTTCAGGATGTTGATGCAGGTATTCTCTATACCCTTTGATTTTATCAAAAAGCAATTCAGATTGAGTAGAAATGAGATTAACTAATTCAGGATTCATCATTGTGGAGCGCAGTATAACCAGACATTAAAAGGCGAATAGAAACATAGGCCATAATAAGACCAAAAACTAATTTTACAATTCCAGGGGATATTTTTAAAGAGAGTTTAGACCCAATATAGCCACCAATGACAAAGGTTGCTGCGATAATTAATCCGAATTTCCAATTTACATTGTCTGTCTTCCAATAATTCATCACACCAAGTGCAACTACCGGCATACAAAGCACAAACAAGCTGGTTCCGTTTGCCTCGTGTTGTGTCAAACCTAGAAAGAAAACTAAGGCTGGTACAATGATGATTCCACCACCTACCCCGACAAAACCACTCAAAATACCTGCAAGTAGTCCGGTGAAAGCTAAAATTAAGATCGTTTGCATTGTCATATTAATTCAAAATTAACATAAAGTTTGAATTTTAGTCTACCATTAAGTTACAACCTCTCCAATCAGATTGTTCAATTCTACCTTCAATTACGAATCCATCACTTAAATTTCGGCCAGAATCTTCCGTTGCGATAAAACTACAAGAATAATAATTAGCCAAATCAATAATGTTAATCCCTCCTTTTTTTCCAGCTTCCTGCAATTGAAAAGGATCATAGACATCTCGAATATAAATACGCATCCAAGGCGGACAATTATAAATTCCATTCCCCTGACTATAAGCTTGAGAAAGCAATTCCGTCATCCCATATTCAGAATACACTTGAGATAAGTTTAAAGAACTTTTTAATTTTTGGTGTAAATCTTCTTTGCTCATCTCCTCTCTTTTACCTTTCATTCCACCCGTTTCAATGACTATTGCTTTTGAAAGATCCAGATTTTGATCCGCCAAATCTAGCAAAGCATAAGACACACCAAAAATGACAACTTGTTTTCCTAAAGCAATTGCTTCATCATATCTTTTTGAAATTTCAGCCACATCATTTAAGACAAAACCTGATAATGATGATTGACTTTGCTGAATTAAATCATGCACCATATACACCAAACTGGAATCACCTTGTTCCAAATAATTGGGCAATAAAGCCAGAATAACTTGATTCTCTGTTGGTCCAATAAACTTCTCATAAGACCACAAATAAGATTTTTCATACCATTCCAAATCAATTACATGATGTTTACTTCTTTTCATACCTGTCGTTCCACTGCTTTGAAAAACTTTAGAAACCTCAGCTTCTCCGGAAGTAACGGAATGTGATTTAAAGAATGAAATCGGTAAAAAAGGAATGTCCTTAAGTTGATTAAGCTCTAACCTATCCAACAAGCGAACATAATCACGATATACGCTACAGTTTTCAATTTGGAAATGAAAGGTCTTCCAAACAGCGCGTTCAAATTCTTCTTGAGAATTTATTTTTAGATAGAAATCAGGAGAAATCACCCTTCAAAGTTAAACCTTTCTTCAGCAAAAATATTCATTAGAACTATTTTTCATTGCAAAGAAATTTCACTGCCTGCTATAATGTACTTAACTTTGAACATTATTCAGAATTAATTGTTCCTTATTTCAAATTGCCGCTCTCATGAAAAAAACAGGTGTTTTACTTTTACAACTAGGCACACCAGACAGTCCATCTACAAGAGATGTGAGGCGCTATTTGACAGAATTCTTAAATGATCCAAGAGTTATAGACTTACCTTGGTTGGTTCGGAAAATCTTAGTTAACGGTATCATCGTTCCCTTCAGGGCACCAAAATCAGCTAAAATTTACAAGGAATTGTGGGCAAATGGAAATGGAACTTCCCCCTTATTAACCCATTCTCTTCGAGTTCAAGAAAAACTACAAGAAACTTTCAAGGATCATGATGTTACCATTGAATTGGCGATGCGTTATAAAAACCCTTCCATTGATAGTGTGCTTGAAAAAATGAGACTCAGTAATTACGACCAAATTATTGTATTGCCACTCTTTCCTCAATACGCAAGTGCTTCTACAGGAACTGCAATTGAGAAAGTAATGCACATCATCAAAAAATGGTGGGTCATTCCTGAAATAAAAATAATTAGTCAATTTTGGGATAATAAAGGATACATAGATTCAATTGTTCACAATGCAGAAAAATTTGATTTAAAATCCTACGATCATATTTTATTTTCCTACCATGGACTTCCAGAAAGACAAGTAGATAAGGTATATGAGGGGACAGATTTGTGCAGCGACCAACCTTGTGAAACAACGATTAATGATTACAATAAATTTTGCTACAAAGCCACGGCTTATGCAACAACTCGATTGGTAGCGGAAAGACTTAACATCAAGGAAGATGAATATACGGTTTGTTTTCAATCGCGACTAGATAAAAAATGGCTAACACCTTTCTCAGATAAGGTCGTGGAAGAATGGGGAAAGAAAGGAGCTAAAAAACTTTTAGTGTTTAGTCCAGCATTTGTTGCCGATTGTTTAGAAACCATCATTGAAATTGGCGTTGAATACCAAGAAATTTTTGAAGAAAATGGAGGAGAAAAGGTACAATTAGTTCCAAGTTCAAATGACCATCCATTATTTATAAACGGACTAACTGAACTGATTAAAGAAAGACTTTAAATTAAATATTTTGACAAAGCAGCTTTGTTTTGTAATTTTGCAACCAATATATAAATATAACCATGAGTAATACAACTGAAAAAATGACCTACAAAGTAAAAGACATTAGTTTGGCGGAATGGGGTAGAAAAGAAATAAGATTAGCAGAGTCTGAAATGCCCGGACTTATGGCTTTAAGAGAAGAGTACGGTGCAGCAAAACCATTGAGTGGTGCTCGTATTGCGGGATGTCTGCACATGACAATTCAAACTGCTGTATTAATTGAAACCTTAATAGAATTAGGCGCTCAAGTAAGCTGGTCATCATGTAATATATTTTCAACACAAGATCATGCTGCTGCTGCAATCGCTGCTGCTGGAATTCCTGTTTTTGCTTGGAAAGGTATGAATGAAGAAGAATTTGAATGGTGTATCGAACAAACCATTTTTGCATTTGAAGATGGAAAGCCATTAAATATGATCTTAGATGACGGTGGTGATTTAACCAATATGGTTTTTGATCATTTTCCTGAATTAACAAAAGACATTAAAGGTCTTTCTGAAGAAACGACTACAGGTGTACTTAGATTGTACGAAAGAGTTAAGAATGGAACTTTAGTAATGCCAGCAATCAATGTAAATGATTCTGTTACCAAATCTAAATTTGATAATAAATATGGATGTAAGGAATCATTGGTAGATTCTATCCGTAGAGCAACTGACACCATGATGGCTGGAAAAATTGCTGTTGTTTGTGGATATGGTGATGTTGGAAAAGGTTCTGCTGCTTCACTTCAAGGTGCTGGAGCAAGAGTAATTGTAACTGAGATAGATCCAATTTGTGCTTTACAAGCTGCAATGGACGGAT